>JAIXVM010000149.1 GCA_027482995.1 Hyphomonadaceae bacterium
CCGGGGCGTCAGGCCACGTTTGACCCAGACGAACTGCTTGTCGCGGTCCGACAACCGGGCCTTGAGATCTTCGAGGCTCAGATCCGGAAACAGCGCCTTCAGACCGACCGAGACGTCCTCGGCCTCCCAGATCAGGCTCGGATTGGCCCACAGGGAATAGGTTTCCACGGAGGTCGCGAGCAGTTCGCCGTTACGGTCCACGATCCCCGCCCGCAACACTTCCGGAACCTTCTCCGCCACCTGAACGGTCGCGTTCGCGCGCGACCCGCCCGACAGCGCAAGATATCCGCCTCGCCCGGCCATGACGACGAAGACTCCGCAGAGCACGAGCCCTGCGAGCCGCGTCCGGTCGCGCGAGGCCTCGCTCATGGGACGGCCTCCGCCGGCACTTCAGCCGCGTCATCCGCCTGCGGAGCAGCGGCGGGCAGGATGCCATCGGATGGCGGGCCAACGACCGCGTCCAGATCATCCTCGTCAGCCATCTGGTCGGCCTTCGGAGGCGCCATGCCCAGCTCCTTGCGGGCATATTCCTCGATCCAGTCGCGCCGGCTCATGTGCGCCAGCTCGTTTTCGAGGATCGCCTTTTCCTTTTCGGCGGCGGCAATCTGGGCCTCCACAGCCATCAGCTCGGCGGCCGTGTCACGGGCCCCGTACTTTGCCCGGTAGAGGCTGAAAACAAGCAGGGCCGCGACCAGCAACCCGAAGAAAAATGCACGCCGGCTCATGACGAGGCCTCCAGCTCGGTGATCGGCGGCAGGTCCATTCCATCATCCGCCGGACTCGCAAAGGCCGCTGCATCCGTCCGGATCACAGCCCGCAGTCTGGCAGAGCGTGCGCGCGGATTGGTTTCCACTTCCTTTTCAGAAGGTTGCAGCGCCTTGTTTGTGATCTGCTCGAAGCTGGGCGGGGCAGGTTTCGACATCAGCGGCAAATGCCGCGAACCGGCCGGAACGCCGCCCGTCCGCTCACGCAGCCATTGCTTGACCAGCCGGTCTTCCAGCGAGTGGAACGTCACGACCACCAGCCGCCCGCCGGGCTTAAGGATCTGCTCCGCCGCGCGAAGCCCCCGCGCCAGCTCGCCCAGCTCGTCGTTTACATACATCCGGATCGCCTGGAACGTCTGGGTCGCCGGGTGTGTGCGCGCCCCGCGCCGTCCGCCCACGGCCACTTCGACCAGCGCCGCGAGGTCTGCCGTCGTCTCGAAAGGCTGGGCAGCCCGCCGTTCCACGATCGTCCGGGCGATCCGGCGCGCATTGCGCTCCTCGCCCAGCCGGAAAATCACATTGGCGAGGTCGCGCTCCGCCATCCGGTTGACCACGTCCGCCGCCGACGGGCCGACGGCGCCCATGCGCATGTCCAGCGGGCCATCCTTCATGAAGGAAAACCCCCTTGCGGCCTCATCAATCTGGAAACTCGACACGCCGATATCGAGCACGACACCGTCCACGAAAGGGTGCCCGGCCTGGGCGGCCAGCACGTCCATGTCCCCAAACCGTCCGAGCAGGGGCACGAGCCCCGGATACGCTGCCGCCAGCGTCTCAGCCCGCGTCATCGCATCCAAGTCGCGGTCGATGCCGATCAGCGTGCACTTTGCCGCCTTCAGGATGGCCTGCGCATACCCGCCGCCGCCGAACGTACCATCGACGATCACGTCGCCATCGGCCGGCGCGAGCGTCTGCAGCACTTCGGCCAGCATGACGGGCAAATGACCCGGCTGAGCGGGCGGGCGGACCGGCGCGCGGGCTGACATCATCCGGCCTCCCCGGCGCGGGAGCCGGCGGCCCGGCGTTGGCGGACCTCCCGGTAGGCGGCATGGAACGCATCCAGCGTATCCGGACGCTGCGCGATGCCGGATTGTTTCTGCCGGTGCGCCTCGAACCGCGCGGGATCCCAGATCTTGAAGCTCTCGATCGCACCGGTGAACCGGATGCGCCCGGCAAGGCCCGCGGCGGCGCAGAAATCGTCCGGCAGTTTGATGCGTCCGGTATCGTCGATCTTGAGGTCAGCCGACCCGGCGATCACCGCCGTCACGAACGCTTCCCGCACCGGAGATTGCAGCGGCAACTCGGCCAGCGTCTCGGCATAAAGTTCCATCAGCGCTTCGCCGCCGCCCTCGAGGGCGCCTGAACCATCCGGGGCTATCCAGATGAAAACACGAGAGTTTCCGCCCAGCGCAGCGCGATAGGGTGCCGGGATCGAAACCCGCCCTTTCGCGTCAATAGCGCCCTCATAGGTGGAAAAAAACACCCGCCCGTCCTTTGTCGATTTGCCTCAACCCCGACATGGTAAACCATGTGTAAAAATGGCCTATCATGGGCTGGAATGGGCCTCAATGGGCGCAAATTGCGAATCGGGATTTCCACACAAGACCAATAAGGGAACAAAGACTGTCCATCCGCGGAACCAGGTGAGCCATCTTCATGGGATCGCGTGGGACGGGATAAATTTCTGCCGATTTTTCCGGGACTTGTACCATCGTGTTGCTGTGCGGCATCGGTGTGGCCCCAAGGCCCCATCTCTACCAGAACGCGCCGTGAACCTTACCACTTTGCAATGCGATCCTGCCCAAAAACCGGCCCTGACGCCGCCGGATCGGGCAATCCAGGCCCGATTGTCCGATAAATAAAATTGATTATTACGCACTATTCCATAGATATTGACTATGAGCTTACCGACCCTCCGCCAATTGCAATTCCTCGTCGCCCTGGGCGAAACCGGCTCCTTTTCCCGCGCGGCCGAGGCCTGCCATGTCACGCAGCCAACCCTTTCGGCCGGGATCAAGGAACTGGAAGATATGTTCGGCGTCTCGCTCGCCGAACGGGAGTCGCGCGGCGCCACGCTGACCCATGCCGGGGAGATCGCCGCGGCCCGCGCCTCGGCGCTCATCGCGGACGCCCATGCACTCGTCCAGTCGGTCACGTCCGCCGGCGCGCTGTTCTCCGGCCCCTTTCATCTGGGCGCCATCCCGACCATCGCCCCCTTCGTCCTTCCCCAGACGGTCAGTGTGCTGACGAGGCGCTACCCCGACCTCAAGCTCTACCTCACCGAAGACCGCACCAGCCGCCTCGTCGATCAGCTCCGGGCGCGGACACTGGACGCCGCCTTCATCGCCCTGCCCTGGGATGCGCCCGGCATCGAGACCCTGACGCTGTTCGACGACGAGTTCCTGCTCGCCGCGCCGGCCGGCCATCCGCTCACGCGCAAGAACGGCCTCTCGCCTGAAGATCTGAAAGACGAGGACCTGCTCCTCCTCGATGACGGGCACTGCCTGCGCGAACACGCCTTGTCCGTCTGCCGGTTGAAGCCCGGCCCCGGGCGCGAACAAGTCTCCGCCACCTCGCTGGGCACGCTGGTCAACATGGTCGCCGGCGGACTGGGCGTCTCCCTGATCCCGCGCCTCGCCACCGATCACGGCCTCGCGCTCGGCCCGGACGTTGCGCTACGCGCCTTCGTCACCCCGGTCATCGGCCGCCATATCGGCATCGCCTGGAAAGCCGGCAGCCCCCGCGCCGCCGAAGCGCGCCAACTCGGCGAACTCGTCCGCGAACAATTGCGGCCCGGCACGGCCAACGCAAGCTAGCTAGTCCTGCTTCTTCCGCCACTGCATCGCCCGTTCACCCCGCGCGGCAAGCTGCGCAGTTTCTTCAATCCGCCGCGCGCGCGTTTCCGGACGCTTCGCCTGTACGATCCATTCGAGAATGCCGCGCTTCGCCGATTTCGGGAACGCGGCCCACTCCGCTTCCGACGGCGGATGACGGCGAAAGGCTTCGGCCAGGTCGCTCGGCACGATGAGTTCATCAACGCTGTTCAACTTGTCCCAGCCGCCATCCCGCCGCGACGCCTCGATCCGGGCGAGACCCGCAGGATGCATCAGGCCGCTCCGGATCAGCCGCTCGGCCTTCTCCTTGTTTACCTTCGACCAGCCGCTCCTGGCACGGCGCGGCGAGAGTAGAAGCATGCTGCGCGACGCATCCAGCTTGCGCGGCAGGCTATCGACCCATCCGAAACACAGCGCTTCCTCGACGATCTCGCCATAGGGCAGGTAGCGCGGATCGCCTTTTTTCCACGTGACCAGCCAGACGCTTTGCGCCTGCGTATGGTTTTCCTCCAGCCAACGCCGCAAATCGGCCCGGCTGGATATCTCGATCTGTTCAAACGTCGCGGCCATGCCCCGATCTAAGCCGCGCGCCGCCCACCGGGCAACATTTTGCGGTTCAGCGGCAACACCTCAGATAAATCCGGCCCGGGGGCTTACCGCGCGCACCGGCTCGGGCGTAAGGGGAAGACATGCACACGGGTCAGGACACGCGCAGCGGCATGACTTTGAGCGCCTCTTGGCGCGCAACGCTGGCGGCGAGCGCGGTGCATCTCGTCATGGGCGCAAACCTTCCCTATCTGCCGGTCTGGATGGAGAAGGCCGCCGGCATGTCCGGCGCCGAAATCGCCGGCGCCGCGACCATCGCCATGGCCATCCGCATCGTCGCCGGACCGCTCACCGCCGGCATCGCGCAGGACCGGGGCCTGCGCGCCACGCTCGCATCCGCGATGGCGGTCGCCTGCGCAGGCTACGCCCTGCTCGTCCCGGACTCGCCGCGCGCCGTCGCCTTCCTGATTTGCGTGCTGGTCTACAGCGCGCTCAACGTCGCCGGACCGCTGTTCGAGGCGATCCTCGTCTATGGCACGCGCGAAGGCCGCCCGGATTACGGCCAGGGCCGCGCCATCGTCTCGCTCGCTTTCGTGATCGCCAATCTCGGCGGGGGCGCCATCCTTGGCGCCTTCGGGCCGGAGTGGATACTCGCCTATCTCGTCATCACGGCGGCGCTGGCGACGCTTGCCCCGCTGTTCACGAAACAAGGTGCCCGGCAGGCGATGCCCGCCCGATCTCTCGCGTCCACCTTCCGCGAAGGCTTCGCCCTTTACCGGATCGAGGGCGTGATGATCTTCATCCTCGCCGCCGCCCTCATCCAGGCGACGCACGGCGCCTACTACGCCTTCGCGTCCAACATCTGGATCGCGCAGGGCATCGCGGGCGGCCATATCGGCGCGCTCTGGGCAACCGGCGTCGCCGCCGAAATCCTGCTGCTGCTGTTTTCCGCGCGCCTGCTCGGCGGCATGACGCCGCAAACCTTGCTCTGGATCGGCGGCATCGGCGCGTTGCTGCGCTGGACGATGGCGGGCTTCGTATTGCCGGTCGAGGCCGTCTACCTCCAGCAGACCCTGCACGCGGCCACCTTTGCCGTGACCCACATCGCCACCATGCGCTTCCTGCAGGACACCCTGCCGAACGACAAGCTGCCGCTCTCCTACGCAGTCAACGGCGCGCTGGTCTTCGGGCCGATCATGGCGGTCACCAGCATCATCGCCGGCTTTGCCTATGACGCCTTCGCGCCGGGCGGCATCGAGGCCCAGACCCGGATCTACTGGATCATGCTGCCGGTCGGGGTCGCGGGGCTCTATCTTGTCCACCGGGCGAGGCACGTCGGTGCGCCCCGCGCGGCGAAGGCCTGAATGAACCTTGCAACAGCCCATGCTGCCCGGCTTGACAAGGCAGATACATAACACGTTATATATCATGTGATTGAAAAAGGGGTTGAGAATGATGCGCGATGTCCTGGCGGAGATGGGCTATCTGGCGCTGGGCAGCCGGCTCAAGCGTCTGGCGGAGCGAATGCAGGCCGATGCCACCAAGGCCTTCAGCGACCGGGGCATACCCGTCCAGGCCACACACTTTCCGCTTCTCGCTGCCCTCACCACGTATGGCCCGCTGAGCGTCACGGAGGCCGTCGAAGCCGTCGGCATCAGCCAGCCGGCCGTGACCCGCATCCATAACAGCCTTCAGAAACTTGGACTGACCCATACGGTTCCGGTTCCGGGCGACAACCGCCAGAAACAGATCCGCCTCACGCCTGAGGGCGAAGCGCTCGTCGCCGAAATGAAGCATACCATGTGGCCTCACGTTCGACGCGCCGCTCAGTCTCTTTGTGAAGGTCCGGATACGGATCTTTTAACCCAGATCGCGCGTCTCGAGTCGGGGCTTCAAGCCCGCCCTTTGCATAGCCGCATCCAGGAGGAAGTGATGACTGCCAATGGCTTGCCCACACTTCGCCTCATCAACTACGAGGACCGCCTCGCCGCCGATTTCGACGCCATCACCCGCGAATGGGTCGAGGACATGTTCACACTCGAAGCCAACGACATCAAGATCATCGAGAACCCCAAATCGATGATCCTCGACCGGGGCGGCGAAATCCTGTTTGTCGAAGCGGAGGGCCTCGGCATTGTCGGCACCTGCGCCTTGATGCCGGTCGAGGGCGACAGCTTCGAGTTGACCAAGATGGGCGTTCGCGCCTCCGCACGCGGGCTCAAGGCCGGCGAGTTCCTGCTCGCCCGGGTCCTCGAGCGCGCCCGGCAAATGCCGATCGGTGAGCTCTTCCTGCTCACCAACAAGAAATGCGCCGCCGCCGTGCATCTCTACGAGAAGGCGGGCTTCATCCACGACGCGGACATCATGGAAAGGTACGGCAAGCGCTACGCGCGCTGCAACGTCGCCATGTCCTATGACCTGGCGCAAACCACCGCCAACTGAGGTTTCAGCTGAGCCCGTTCAGCCGCTGATCAAGCAACGCTGGCTTTCGGCAAACCGCCGAACGCATCGGTGAACTTTGCCGCCGATACCGCCTTGCCGAACATGTAACCCTGCAGGCGGTGGCATCCGAACCGCCGCAGCAATTGTGCCTGGTCCGGGCTTTCGACACCTTCGGCCACCACGCACAGACCGAGCGAAGCCCCGAGCCGCACCGCACTCTCTGCCAGCGCGCGCGCGCGGGCGTCCTGCGCAATATTCCGGATCAGCGAACGGTCCAACTTCACATAGTGAATGGGCAACTCCGACAGGGCCCGCAGGTTGGAATACCCGACCCCGAAGTCGTCGAGCGCCACCTTGATGCCCAACGCGCTCAGATTGCCAATCCCGGCCGCTGCCGCGTTCATGTCCGAGAAAAGCGCATTCTCGGTGATTTCGACGGTCAGATGGTCGGGCGGAAAATCGGCCGCCTTGAGCCGCTTCGCCAGCTTGGGAAGGAACTGGTCGTCCAGCATGTTACGCGGCGAGACATTGACCGAAATGCTTTGCACGTTCCCGGACCGCACCCAGTCGCGTGCCTTGCGGAAGGCCTTTGCCTGGACCTGCACGTCCAGCTGCTCGATGCTTCCGATCCGCTCGCTGAGACGGATCACTTCTTCAACCGACGCATCCGGCATCGTGCCTTCAGGCCAACGGCTCAAGACTTCCGCCGACAGAAGTTCATGTTTCGCGCAGCCCACGATCGGCTGGAACCAGGGTTCAAACAGGTCCGCTTCAACAGCCTCGCGAATGTTATCTTCCAGCCGGCTCTGCCGTACCATTCCCCTGTGCATCACGTCATCGAACCAGACGCAGCGATTGCGCCCGTTTCGTTTGGCGTTCGACAGGGCGATGCGGGCAAGCTGGCGAAGCCGGTCGATGCTGAGGTCGGCAGGCCCGGCTTCCACGATGCCCACCGAAGCGGTGAGTTCAAACTTCGTATCCGCGGTGTGGCATGTGGTTCGCGCCGCGCGAAGGATCTGGTCGGCGATCGCCTGCCGGTCGAGCGAACCGCGCTCCACGATAAACGCGACCGCAAACTCGTCTCCCCCGATGCGTCCGAGGACACCGCCTTCAAAGCACGCCAGGAAATGTGCCGAAAAGCGGGTCAGGGCCATGTCGGCGACCCTGTGACCGAAACGGTCGTTCACGTTCTTGAAGTTATCGAGATCGATTTTTCCAAGGATGAGCCGCTGTTCCGGATCCCGCAACGCCAACGCCATCAGGCCGTTAAGTTCCTCGAAAAAGCCTTGCCGGTTGGGTACATGCGTCAGATCGTCCGTTCTTGCAGCGAGTTCGGCAAGTTCGCTCTGGTGCCGGAGCTCGGATGCACGCTTTTCCAGAGCCTGGTTTGCAGCATACAGCTCGCGGGCCTTGTTCTCCAGAATGCGCTCGGCCTCTACCCGCGCGCGTTTCTCCCGCTCGAGACGGCGCAGCAAGAGATTGTTGGGCGCCGGCTCCATGGGATCACACGCGTGACAGCTCGAATCGCGCTGTCACATCCGCCGCCGGTTCGACGACATGATGGATGCGCACGGGCTCTCGGTAATGGTCCGACGAGCCCTGGAAAAGGCCGGCTGCGAGATGCGTGAGCCCGCGCGGCGAGCTGTAGTCAATCACGAGCCGGTCATCGCTGCGCTCGATGACGCGGAACTCGGGAAGCTCCGCATCCGGATAGAGTTTCTTGACCTCGACATGGATGTAGTCGTCGATGTGGGACAGGAAGTCGAAGAGACTGTCGAACCGGGTATAGTATTGCGGATAGAGCGCCACGAAGGACCGCGACATCATCTCGCCGAACTCATGCACCAGCTGCGGAATGGCTGCGCCCGAATGGGTCGAGATGGCCTGCACCAGCGTCATCAGTTCAGAGCACGAATAGGTGCCCACCGCCGTATAGGCGCCGCCCGTCGGCAGGTCGTCGGCGCACGCCTCGATGATCTCCTCAAGCGCTTCAGCCCCGATCTTCTGCTCTGCAAAGTCCAGGAACTCGGTAAAAACGATACCCTTCACGATACTCTCCCCGTTGAGATCCAGCGCTGTTGACGTGTCGGCCCCGGGAAGTCCCGGCAGTACCGAACTTGAAGCTTCCTACCAGCCAGCCATGTGCGGATGGTGAAGGAAATGATTTAATTCTGCACATTCCTGCAGATTTTCGGCTCTTTCGGAGCGAATGAATGGCTACGGTTGGAACTCCCTAACGCAGCGTTCACCATACCCGCCCCGCGCGCCGGCCTATCCCGCCTCGCGCTCACCGCGCACTTCGAGGCCATACTCGCGCACCTTGCGATACAGCGTCGAGCGTCCGATGCCGAGCCGGCGGGACACTTCGCTCATGTGACCGTCATAGAATTCGATCGCATACTGAAGAAGGTCGCGTTCGATATCCGTCAGGCTGCGCAGCTCGCCGTCCTTGTCCTTGATCGCGATCGGGCTTGCCGCCGACGCGGGACCCGCATCATTGGCCGGCACCGGCACAGCGGCGCGCAGCTCCGGGGCAGCCGGAAGGCTCGAGATGTCCGGCATCTGACCGGAAATCTGCGGGAAATCCTGCGGACGCAGCACGTCTCCATCACACAGCACGACCGCGCGGAACACCGCGTTCTCGAGCTGGCGCACGTTGCCCGGCCAGTCGAAGGCCATCAACATCTTCATCGTGTCCGCAGAGGCGCCGGTCACTTTCGCGCCTTCGCTGGCATTGAAACGGCCGATGAAGTGATCGACCAGCGCGGCAATGTCCTCGCGCCGCTCACGCAGCGACGGCATGTCGAGCGGGAACACGTTGAGGCGGTAGAACAGGTCTTCGCGGAACGTGCCGGCCTTCACCTGGCTGGCGAGATCACGGTTCGTCGCCGAGATGATCCGCACGTTCACCTTGGTCGGACGGCGCGAGCCGACAGCGTCGACTTCGCCTTCCTGCAGCACACGGAGCAGCTTGACCTGCGCGTCGAGCGGCAGTTCGCCCACTTCGTCGAGGAACAGCGTGCCGCCATCGGCTTCGACAAACTTGCCGAGCGATTTCGTCACCGCGCCCGTGAACGCGCCCTTCTCGTGGCCGAACAGGATCGATTCTACCAGGTTTTCCGGGATCGCGCCGCAGTTCACTGTCACGAACGGCTTGCCGGCCCGGCCCGAAGCGCCCTGGATACAGCGCGCCATCACTTCTTTACCGACACCGCTCTCACCGAGGATCAGCACCGGAATATCCGACGTCGCCGCCCGCTCCGCCATGCGCAGTACGCCGCGCATCGAAGGCGCCGACGCAATCATGTCATCGAACTTCATGCCGCCTTCGGCTTTGCGCGACAGGCGTTTCACTTCGCCCGTCAGGCTCTGCATCTTCAGGGCGTTCCGGATACTGACGACCACGCGTTCCGGGTTGGCCGGCTTCACGATGAAATCCACCGCGCCGCGCCGCATCGTCTGCACGATCGTGTCGATCCCGCTCGTCGCGGTCAGCATGATCACCGGCAGGTCCGCACGGCGTTCGGCCAGGCGCTCCAGCGTCTCGAGGCCCGAGAGCCCCGGCATCGTCAAGTCCAGCAGCACCACGTCGATCGCCTCGCGGGCTTCGCAGGCCGTCGCAATCCCGGTCTCGCCATCCGGCGCCGTGCGGCAGGCAAAGCCCGCCTTCTCCACAGCGGCCTGCAACAGGCGGCGCTGTGTCGGATCATCATCGATCACGAGAATTGTCTTGGCCATCACTTCACCCTTCTGTTTGTCAGCCTACGGACGCCTTGAGGCGCGCCGTGCCACATCGTTACGGCCCGTTCTGACACAGAGGGGTGGAATTACGGTTTGCCGGACCGTTGAAATTTCATCGATCCCGTCCGCAGGCAGACGTTAACGCAGCGGCATCCCGGTCCCGGCAGAACAACTGGCAGTGCCGATGCGGGAACCTGTAGTGAACCCTACACGTTGCGCCCGGCACCGACCGGCACGCGCGTCCAACTCCTGTGACTTTTGTCTCACTTTTTGTTAACGATTAAGCCGCATCAATCGGTTATTCCCGGTTAGGTATAATGCGATGGCCGACACTGAGCGCCTGCCCCCCGCCGCTGTTCTCACGCCGCTTCAGCGCGAAGCGCTGTTCGCCGATCTCGTCGTGCCCGCCTTGCCCGAGCTGCGCGCCTATGCCCGCCGGCTCACCGGCGATCCGCATACGGCCGATGACTGCGTGCAGGATGCCTGTATCCGCGCGCTTGCCGCCTTCGCGCACTTCGACACCTCCCGCCCCTTCCGGCCGTGGATCTTCCGTATCCTGCGCAATGAATGGCTGCAGCGCCTTCGCCGCGAGCGCCGCATGACCTCCGTGCCGAGCGAAATCATCAACGACATGCTGGTCGATCACCGCCTGCCGGAAACCGCCGTGGACGGCGCCACCCTGCTCACCCTCATCGCGGACCTGCCCGCCGACATGTCGGACGCGGTCACCCTCGTCCTCGGCCTCGGCCACTCCTACGAGGAAGCCGCCGCCCTCTGCGACTGCGCCCCCGGCACCATGAAAAGCCGCGTCAGCCGCGCCCGCGCCGTCCTGGTCGAACAACTCGAAGCCCGAGACCCCACCCCCGGCCGCCGCGCCGCCTGATCGCGGGCTGATACCAAAGCGCGTTATGCGGCTTTGCGCTTCTCATCCGGCAGATCGGGCAGTGGAGTGATATTCAGCCTTTTTAGCTCTGAAGCGACGGTCGACTTTACAATATCGGATCGATCGCGATGATATGCATGAGAAAGTGATACGAGATTCTGAGGATTCGCCCGAACATTTCTGGCCAAAGATCGAACAACCAATACGCGAATATTGGCCAAGCTGTCCGACGCTCCTCCCACCAAAATTGCCGCCAACTCCTGCTCGCGAGCTGACGTAACTTCGACGTTGTTCACGATCATTTGAACCAATCGTTTTCTCTCTGATTCCAGGCCACTCTTCCAGTTCATCTGTCTGCGAGCAATTGCGAGAAACTCAAGGTCAAATTGTCTAAGCTCTTCTATCTCATCCAGAACACCGCGAAGCTCATCAGGGTCGATTTTTTTCGATGCGGTAACTTGCGGCAAAAGCTCTGCAGGCGGAACAATTTCTAAGCCCGACCTACGAGTTATCTCTTTGACGGCGGCATAGAGACGAGATTCTTTGCCCAGACGGAGCTTTTTCGCTCTTGCGAGCAAACGGCCCAGCCTGAGAGGATTGTAATGAAGGTAATGTTCGATTTCTTCGTGATAATTCCAAGAACCGTTGATCTTGAACGCGAGACGCTCAAGCTGTCGCTGTTCAATCCGCTGATCAAGGACGTCGACCCCTGACCTCTTGCTGAGAAAATCGCTGCGATTCTTTGCGAGCGAAACTGAGATGGACGCTGCTTGGATAATTGCTCCGATGAAAACCAGATCGATTATGGCGCGGGCGATAAGGAGAACGTGCATAGAAAGCGGAGTGCTAGTATGAATACGTGTCGACGCTTCCGCGTTGTAGATGTCCGCCCAATCTAGGAATGGGAGAGCTTTCAATAGCTCGACGCCAAAGAAGCCGACCCAAGCGTCCAACCTGTTCACCGAGCCTTGAGAGACTTTGAACACAGGCGTCTCAAGCTCCATCAATTGGAACTGCCTCATAGCAATCGGCAAAATCAAAACTAAAAGCAAAAGACTCGATATTGCTTCGTCACGTAGATCTTCTTCCAGCCCGATTCTGAGCTGCCACGACTTTAAGGTTGGATCTTGAATGACGCGGTTTCGCTCGGTCTCAACCCAAGACCAGCGCCGCGTTAGCGCAATCACCGCAACGAACGCCCATATTGCACCAACCAATCCAAAAGGAGCCTCCGCAAACCAAGCAAACACGCAACCTGATGCGATGTGGGTTAGCATTACGAAGTAGCGTAGCACGACGGACTGGAGCGTGACGCCAACTGCGGGGGCAACTACAAACACTAGCCAGCTGTCGAATGAGCTCAACAGCTTTCCGAGCGGCACGAGAGGAGAGAAAGCTTTCTCCAAAATCGACCGAAAACTTCGTGCGCTTCCTAAGTCAACAAGTCGGGAAAAGAAGAAGACCCACGCAAAACCGAATGCAAAAAGCCCAACAACTCCGATGCCCATCCATTCGGGGATTACAATCCGACCTTTAAGTTGTTGTCCCGCATACGCAGCGACAAAGACAAACGTCACTACCAAAACGAAAACTGCGGCTCCTAAGCCTCCCACGTGATTGTGGGGCGGCAAGCCGTTAGACTTGGTGGATATCCGCCGATTATCTGAAGCCTTGTTCCAGAACCCAATCAAGCAAGCGAGAACGCCAAAAAACCCAACTATGAATGCGAGACCCTGGGCAAACTGTTGGGAAGGCACATCTTCGAGAATTATGCTACTGAGTAAGACAACACCGAAGGAGCCCACAACACTGAGCAGACACGACGCCGCTAGCTCAGAATCCAAGTTGCGAAACTCTAGCCCTGCCCCCTGATCAGTGAGCTGGTCAACAACTACGCCATTTGCGGAAAAGGTATCGTCCATTCCTGCCCCCAGAAAATGGTAACCATTTGTTAACCAATCGCGCAAGATCGAACTTCAACTAATGGTGGTCAACGTGTGAAGCGGACTACGCCGGCATTCAGGTGGCGATTCAAATTCGATACAGGCTGGGATCTGGAATTGTGAGGACGAGAACTAGTTTGCGGCCGAAACCTGAGTCAGCTCAAACAAGCTGCGCGGCGGGCTCGTTTGGAGGCGGCACCACTTACCCCCGCAAAATCTTCCCCATCGCCTTCCCCTTCGCGAGCTCGTCCACGAGTTTGTCCATATAGCGGATCTCGCGCATCAGCTTGTCTTCGATCTCCTCCACGCGCACGCCGCAGATGACGCCGGTGATCAGCGCCCGCGCGGGGTTCATCGCCGGCGCCTGCGCGAAGAAGGTCTCGAGGTCCGCGCCCGCCGCAATCTGCGCCTCCAGCGCCGCCTGCGTATAGCCGGTCAGCCACCGGATCACCTCGTCCAGCTCCGCCGCGCTGCGTCCCTTCCGCGCCACCTTGGTCACATAGAGCGCGTGGATGCTCACAAAGCTGTACGCAAACACCCGCGCCGGGCTCACCTTCGGCATGACCGTTCCTCTCCGCATCTCCCGGCCGGCAGGCTATCCCGGCCCCTTGCACAAAACAAGAACAGACTGGACACCCCCGCCCCCAACCCCCATATCATCGGCCCATGGCCCGCCCCTCAAAACCTCCCGCCCGCGGCGTCGCCGACGCCTCCGCTGCCTTCAGCTTTGACGGCTTCGCGATGGACGCGGCCGGCGCCCTTCCCTCCGACCAGTGGACGCCCCACCGGCCGGACCGCGCCTGGGTGAAGCTCGAGGGCGGCCGCCGCTTCCGCGTGCAGGCCGATTACGAGCCCGCCGGCGACCAGCGCACCGCCATCCCGGAACTCGTCGAGGGCATCGGCGCCGGCGAGCGCGACCAGGTCCTCCTCGGCGCGACCGGCACCGGCAAGACCTTCACCATGGCCAAGATCATCGAGGCGACCCAGCGCCCCGCGCTCATCCTCGCCCCCAACAAGACCCTCGCCGCGCAGCTGTACGGCGAGTTCAAGTCCTTCTTCCCGGACAACGCGGTCGAGTATTTCGTCTCCTACTACGACTATTACCAGCCCGAGGCCTATGTTCCGCGTGCGGACCTTTACATCGAGAAGGAAAGCTCGATCAACGAGGCCATCGACCGGATGCGCCACTCCGCCACGCGCGCCATCCTCGAGCGCGA
>JAIXVM010000275.1 GCA_027482995.1 Hyphomonadaceae bacterium
GGTGACGCCGCCAGCGGTGCGGATTTCGGCGTCAAAGTCGAGCTCTTCCGGCTTCAGGCCGAGCCGCTGGGCATCAAGATAGGTGAGGGCGACGATGCTGGCGCCCGTGTCGACGAGGAACTCGATCTGGGTGCCTCGGACGTCTGCCCGGGTCCAGAAATGGCCGTCGGCTTCCTGGTCGATGAAGGCCGAGCGCGAGCCGGGTGGCGGGGCAGGCTCCTGGGTGGCGACCGCCACGGTAGGCGCCTCGCCATCGGCGGCATGGTCCTCGAATTTTGGAGCAAGCCCGAAAGCGATCGTCATCGCGATGGCGATGGCGGCAAACATGACGAAGAAGAGGTTGCGGACGGTCATTGCTCAGCGCTTCCCGATGGCTTCGAGATGGGCAATGCGTTCCGGCAGGCGGGCGATCACGTCGTCCCGGGCTTCGGGAGTCATCTGCACCCAGCGGCCGATTTCGGGCAGCGTGCGGCCACAGCCAAGGCAAAAGCCGGTCTGGCCGTCGACGGCGCAAACCTTGATGCAAGGGGTCTTGATCGGTGCGATGGGCATTGAACAGGGATACCGGAAGCGGAAAGAACAACAAGTATGGCACAGACGGCGTAACAAATCCTTGCCGGACAGGCCCCAGAATCTTTGATATTAAAGGGAAAGCGCCCCTGAACAGCGCACGGAGTAATCTGACTTGAACGAAAATGCTGCCCAGAAATCACCGCTGTCGGACGCCCGCGAGCTGATTCTCAAGCCTGTTGAGGCCGACGGCGTATCCGGAAAACGGGTCCGCGAGGCGTTGATGGGCATGGGCCGGGAGGGTGATTTCGGCCGCCTCGGTGAGGCTGCCGAGTGGCTCGCCCGCTGGCAGCGCCGGTTTCCGCCGCGCATCGAGAAGCCGACGCTAGCGATCTTCGCCGGCTCGCACGGCATCGTTGACGCGGGCGTGTCGCTGTCCAGCAATCTCGATACGCAGGCGCATATCAAGGCGCTGACGGAAGGGCGCGCGCCCTTGTCGGCGATTGCGGCGCAGGTCGGCGCCAATGTGCGGGTGTTCGAACTGGCGCTGGACCGGCCGACGCCGAGCATTGCCAAGGAAGCGGCAATGACCGAGCGCGAATGCGCCGCGACCATCGCTTATGGGTTTGAAGCGGTCGAGGACCAGCCCGACCTCCTGGCGATTGCCGTCTCGGGCGCCGGGGTCGGCACCGCCGCCGCGGCGGTGGCGTGCGCGCTGTATGGCGGCTCACCAGATTACTGGGTGCGGCCGAGCGCCCAGACGCCGGCCAGTCTGTCGGACAAGCGCAGCCTGCTGGTGTCCGACGCCTTGCGCCTGCACCGGGGCCATATGTCCGATCCGCTGGAAGCGCTGCGCTGCCTTGGCGGCCGGGAACTGGCTGCCTGTGTCGGCGCCATCATCGCGGCGCGCCATCAAAGCATTCCCGTCTTGCTGGACGGGTTTGCCACAACGATTGCGGCCGGTGTCGTGCACGCGGTGTCGCCCTCCGCAGTCAGCCACTGCATCGCGGCCCACATCACGCAGCGTCCGGCGCATGAAGCGGCGCTCGAACGGATTGGTCTCGCGCCGCTGCTCCAGTTGCAGTTCCAGACGGGTGGCGGACTGGGTTCAGCGACCGCGATCGGTGTGCTGAAGACGGCCTGCGCGCCCTTTATTGCCAAGCCGGCAGGCCTTTGACCCAAGGGCAGTGCGGCATTCTTTACGTTTACGTGCACGTCACCTTGCCAGTGCACGGTTTTGACTGACATAGAGGTGCCAAGAGGCACCTAGAGGCACCGGAGGACGACCCGCCATGAATCTTGATTTCACGCCTGAAGAAACCGCTTTCCGCGACGAAGTCCGCGCATTTATCCGCGACAATTACCCGAAAGAACTCTCGGGTATGGGTTCGCGCGAAGACCTGACCCGCGAGCAGTTTCTCGCTTGGCACAAGATCCTCGGCAAAAAGGGCTGGTCGGCTCCGGCCTGGCCGAAAAAATACGGCGGCACTGGCTGGACCTCGACCCAGCGTTACATCTGGTCGGAAGAGAATGCGCGCGTCGATGCGCTGATGCCGCTTCCGTTCGGCGTCTCGATGGTCGGCCCCGTGATCTACACGTTCGGCAGCGAAGAGCAGAAGGCGAAGCACCTTCCGGGTATCCTGGCGGGCGACGTCTGGTGGGCACAGGGCTATTCCGAGCCGGGCGCCGGTTCTGACCTCGCAAGCCTCAAGACGACCGCCGTGCGGGACGGCGACCACTACGTGATCAACGGCCAGAAGACCTGGACCACGCTGGCCCAGCATGCGGACTGGGGATTCTTCCTCTGCCGCACGGACCCCTCGGCCAAGTCGCAGGAAGGCATCAGCTTCATCCTCGTCGACATGAAGACGCCGGGCATTGAAGTGCGCCCGATCCGCCTGATCGATGGCACGCATGAGGTCAACGAAACCTGGCTCACGGACGTTCGCGTCCCTGTCGAGAACCTCGTTGGCAAGGAAAACGAAGGCTGGACCTATGCCAAGTTCCTGCTGGCCCACGAGCGTTCGGGCATCGCCGGTGTGGCACGTTCGAAGCGCGGCGTGGAGCGTCTGCGCTCGATCGCCTCTTCGGAAACCATCGACGGCACGCCGCTGATCCTGAACGGCGACTTCTCGCGCAAGATCAGCCAGCTGGAAATCGACCTGACGGCGCTCGAGTTCACCGAACTTCGCACGCTGGCTTCCGAAGCCCAGGGCAAAGGCCCGGGCCCGGAAAGCTCGATCCTCAAGATCAAGGGCACCGAGATCCAGCAGCGCCTGACGGAACTCACGCTCGAAGCCGTCGGCAACTATGGCGCGCCGTATGCGCGCGGCATGGATGCCCACGGCGTCAATGACCTGGGCGTCGGACCGGAATACTCGAACTTCGCCGCCGACACGTATTTCAACATGCGCAAGACGTCGATCTATGGCGGGTCCAACGAGATCCAGCGCAACATCATTACAAAGATGATCCTCGGCCTTTAAGGCCGGGGACACAGGGAGGGACCACGCAATGGATTTCAACTTTACTGAAGAACAGACGATGATCCGCGACAGCCTCGCACGGCTGATCAAGGACCAGTACGACTTCGACACACGCCGCAAGGTGATCGCGTCCAGCGAAGGCTGGCGTCCGAAGATGTGGGCGCAGTTCGCCGAACTCGGCCTGCTGGCCGCACCGTTCAGCGAAGAAGACGGCGGCCTTGGCGGCGGTCCGATCGACGCGATGGTCGTGATGGAAGAGTTCGGCAAGGGCCTCGTGATCGAGCCTTACCTCCAGACAGTTGTTTGCGGCGGCGGTTTCCTCAAGCGCGGCACGGATGCTCAGAAGGCGGAGCATCTCGCCCCGCTGATCGCTGGCGAGCGCGTGTTTGCCTTTGCCTATGCCGAGCCGAAAGGCCGCTACAATCTGGCGGACCTCGAGACGACGGCGACGAAAGACGGCGCGGGCTGGAAGATTTCCGGCCACAAGGCTGTTGTCGTGGGCGCGCCCTGGGCGAGCCACCTGATCGTCACGGCACGGACGGGCGGCGCCCGGCGCGATACCAAGGGCATCGGCGTGTTCATCGTGGCGAAAGATGCCAAGGGCGTCACCACACGTGACTACCCGACGGTCGACGGCCGCCGCGCCTCGGAAGTGCATTTCGAC
>JAIXVM010000254.1 GCA_027482995.1 Hyphomonadaceae bacterium
AGGGGGGAGAGGGGCAGGGGTGAGGGGGCAGCCCCGAGTCTCGCCGTTTGGAACTGTTGCAACGTCGCCGCCCTCACCCCCAACCCCCTCTCCCTCAGGGAGGGAGAGGGGGCTTTTAGTTCGCGTTCTGGTATGACCAATGCCGCGTAAGCTTGACCTCACCGCCATTCGTGCCGAATTCCCGATTCTTGCGCGGCAAGTAAACGGGCATCCGCTCGTGTATCTTGACAATGCCGCCAGCGCCCAGAAGCCGGACGCCGTGATTGACGCGATGGCGAACCAGGCGCGCACGGCCTATGCGAACGTGCACCGGGGCCTGCATACGCTGGCAAACGAGGCGACCGAGGCGTTCGAGGCAGCCCGCGAGACCGTGCGCGCCTTCCTCAATGCGCCGTCCACCGACAATGTGATCTTCACCAAGGGCTCGACCGAGGGCATAAATCTCGTGGCGGCCGCGCTCGGTGCGCGCATCCAGCCCGGCGACGAGATCGTGCTGTCGATCATGGAGCACCATTCCAACATCGTGCCCTGGCATTTCCTTCGTGAGCGCCATGGCGCCGTGCTGCGCTGGGTGGAGCTGACGGAAGACGGATCGCTCGACATGGACGCCATGCGGGCCGCCATCGGGCCGAAAACGAAGATGGTTGCGGTCACGCACATGAGCAACGTGCTCGGCACGGTGACGGACGTGGCGGCCATTGCGGCGATGGCGCATGGCGTCGGCGCGGAGCTGCTGGCCGATGGCAGCCAGGCGGCGGTGCATCTCGCCGTCGATGTTCAGGCGCTGGGGTGTGACTGGTACGTGTTCACGGGCCACAAGGTGTACGGGCCGACGGGTATCGGCGCGCTCTATGGCACGGCGGAGGCGTTGGAACGCGCGCGGCCCTATCAGGGCGGCGGCGAGATGATCGAGATCGTGGAGACGGACCGCATCACCTACAACACCGCGCCCCACAAGTTTGAAGCGGGCACGCCGCCGATTCTTGAGGCGGTCGGCCTTGGCGCCGCACTGCGCTGGATGGGGCAGTTCGATACGGCCGACGTCGCGGCGCACGAGCACGCACTTTACACGCGCGCCCGCGAAGCGCTGCGCGGCATCAACGGGCTGAAAGTGCATGGCGAGGCGCCGGGCAAGGGCGCGGTGCTGTCGTTCAGCCTGGAGGGCGCGCATCCGCATGACCTCGCCCAGATCCTGGACCGCTACGGCGTGGCGATCCGGGCGGGGCATCACTGCGCCCAGCCGCTGATGCAGTATCTGGGTGTTTCCGCGACAGCGCGGGCCAGCTTCGCCTTGTATAATACGGAAGGCGAGGTGGATGCCTTTGCCGAAGCGCTCGCCAAGGCGCGGAAAATGCTGGTATAGGGAAGCGCATGGCAGACGATATGGCTTCCCGGGACACGATGAACGCGGCGGAAACGCCCGCAGCGTCAGCGATTCCGCAGGACGAGATGGACCGCATCACCGACGCTCTGATTGCAGCGTTCAAGACGGTGTTCGACCCGGAAATCCCGGTCGACGTGTATGAGTTGGGCCTGATCTACAAGGTGGATATCGATGATGACCGGAAAGTCGACATCGAGATGACCCTGACCGCGCCGGGCTGCCCGGTGGCCGGGGACATGCCGGGCTGGATCGAGAACGCCGCCAAGACGGTCGAGGGAGTTGCCGATGTGGAAGTGCGCCTGACGTTCGACCCGCCCTGGACGCCCGCGCGGATGTCCGACGAAGCACGCCTCGCGCTCAATATGCTCTGAGGCGGAGGGGGGCTCAGGCCCCGATAAGCTTCGGCAGGGTCTTGCAGAACCGGCTGACGTCTTCGATCTTTCCCATCGAGACCCGGCTCCACGGCACATAGTCCATGTACTGGCCCCGGATGGAAATCTTCTCCGCCGCCATCGCCTTTTGCAGGTCGTTCGCTGGCTTGCCGCTCTGGAAATAGACGAAGTTGGTCTGGGACTTGAGGTAAGGCAGGCCGAGCGTAGCGAGCGTGGCTTCGACCATCTGGCGGCCTTCGACGATCTTGCTTTTGGAATAAGTGATGAAGGCCTCGTCATTGTAGCAGGCAATCGCGGCGGCCGTGGATGTGCAGGGCGCGGACGACATGACCGTGGCACGAATCTTCGCCGCCGTTTCCGCCGATGAGATCGTGTAGCCGACGCGGATGCCGGCCATGCCGTAGATTTTCGAGAAGGTGCGCGTGATGATGACGTTCTTGCCTTCCTTTACCAGCGGCACGCAGGTGATCGCGGATTCGTCATCGGTGAGTTCGATATAGGCCTCGTCGACGACCACGGTGGTCTTGGCGGCCATGCTGGCGACGGCGGGGCGGATGACGCTGCCCGGCGTTGTCAGGCCGGTCGGGTTGTTCGGATTGCACAGCTGCACCATGCCGGTTTGCGGGGTGATAGCCGCTTCGATGCCCGCATAGTCGATCTCCATGTCGGCCGTCAGCGGGATCCGCGTGATGCTGGCGAGGCCGAGATTGGCGGCATAGAGAGAGGTCGTATCCCAGAACAGGCGCGGGGCGACGATCGGGCCCTTGGGGCCATAAACGAGCGCGATGGCGCTCAAGGCTTCGCCGGAGCCGGTCGTGACGACGATCTGTTCGGGGGCGACGCCGTGCCGATCGGCGATCTGCTTCATGAGGGTCTGGATGGCTTCGGCGTTGGTATAATAGGCGCCCTTGGTCGCCGATTTGCTGATGGCGTCCAGCGCCGATGGCGACGGGCCGTAAGGGTTTTCGTTGCGCGAGAGCAGGGCCTGGCCTTCAGCGGGACCGAAGAGCGGCAAGTCCGCAGACGGAGGAAAGGCGCCTTTCGCTTCGGCGAGCGACGACGCACCGGTTGCGCAGCCGGTGAGGCTGGCGGCGGCGCCGAGCGCGCCACCGGAGAGGATGCCGCGGCGTGTGAGTCTATATCCCATGGTCTTGCTCCGGAATGTGATTGGCGAGTTCGGTTTGAAGGGTGGCGGGCGCGTTGCCGAGCAGCCGCTCGCGGGACGGCGGCTGGACGGCGCTCAGCAGCATCAGGCTGGACGTCAGCAGCAGGTAGAGACCGAGCGCGCCGCGCAGGTGGGCGGCGTTGAGGCTGTGCGCCATCGCGACGCCCCAGGGCGCGGTGATCAGGCTCATGGAGATAATGGCGAGCGCGGCGATGACATTCACGTAGCCGATCGAGCCGAAGGGCAGGCCGGTTTCGCCGAGTCCGCTGAGGATGCTGCCGATGGTGCCGGGCACGGCGATGATCGTTCCGAAGCCGGCTGCGGTGGCGACGGCGCGGTGCATCGGCTGGCCGCTCAGCGTCATGATCAGCACGGCCGGTGTGCCGCCGCCGATGCCGAGCAGGGTGCAGTAGCCGCCGAGAAAGCTGCCGAGGCCGCCGCGCAGGATGCCGGTGGGCATGTGATCGGCGATGGGACCGTTGCGGGTGAGGACGGGGAAGAGGAAGTGCCAGGCCATGATGAAGACGCCGACGCCGAAGGTGATCTTCAGCGCCTGGCCGTCCATGTACCGTGCAACGAACAACCCGAGGATGACCCCGCAGACGACCCAGGGCGTCCAACTTCGCAGGATGCCGAAGTCCACGGCGCCCCGCTGGGCATGCGCCTGGACCGACCTGAGCGATGTGAAGATGATGGTTGCGAGCGAGGTGCCGATGGCCACGTGCATGATCTTGTCGCTGTCGCCGCCGGTGCCCATCAGGGCGAGCACCGAGGCGAGGGCCGGGACCACGACGAACCCGCCGCCAATCCCGAACAGGCCAGCCACAAATCCCGCGAGCGCGCCCGCAGCCAGCATGGCCGCAATGAACATCAGCGTTTCGCCGGTGATCGCCAAACACGACTCCTGTCAGGCCCTGCAGGCCTGCTACTGGCGTACGCCCATCCGCGCCGGGCGCAATTCAAGGGGCGGGCTTTCGGCCTTCGCCGGGCCAAAAGTGGCATTCCCGCTGCCCAATTGACCATCGGACAGTCAAAACTTGGGCAGAGGGGCAGCCCTTGATCTTGGGGCGCCTTTCGCCCACCTATCGGGAATGGCCAGACGACCCCGCCCGAAACCTGTTCGCCTTTCCGACGCCGCCGCGGTGCGCGTGCGCGAAATCATGGAGGAGCGCGGCCTTGGCTACCTGCGCGTCGGCGTCAAGAATGGCGGCTGCGCGGGCATGGAATACGTCATGGATTACGCGGCCGAGCCTGCGCCGCTCGACGAAGTGGTTGAGGACAATGGCGTGACCATCGTGATCGACGCGAAGGCCGTGCTGTTCCTTCTGGGCAGCGAGCTCGATTACGAGACGACGCTGCTGCACGAGAAATTCGTGTTCCGGAACCCGAACCAGACCGACGCCTGCGGTTGCGGCGAGAGCGTGACGATCGTGCCCGCTACGGCGGAGTGATTGTTCGCAGTTTTGCGCCGATTGCGGCGCCGGACGCGCAGACCCTGATCCTTGGAAGCATGCCGGGTGTCGCCTCGCTTGAAGCCGGCGAATACTATGCGCATCCGCGCAATGCCTTCTGGCCGATCATGGGCGCGCTTTATGGCGCGGGGCCTGACCTGCCGTACACGGAGCGTGTGGCCGCCCTGAAGGCGGCAGGCGTCGCCGTGTGGGATGTGCTTCATGCGTGTGAGCGCGAAGGTAGTCTGGACGCGGATATTCGCGGCGAAGTGCCGAATGATTTTGCGGCCTTCCTTGCAGCGCATCCCCGAATCCGCCTCATCGGCCTGAATGGCGGGAAGGCGGCGGCGAGCTTTCGCAAATTTGGGGCGCGGTGGTTGTCTCCGGTCATGGATATCCGTGTCCTGCCGTCGACCAGTCCGGCACATGCGGCGCGGGGATTTGAAGACAAGTGCGCGCTTTGGCGGGCGGCTTTGCTTCGCTAGGCCTTCTCGTAAGCCGCCAGGTTATCCGGCGTCGGTTTGGCTTCCATGCCGTTTGGCGGGTCGGGGATGAGGGTCGCGCGGCGCGCCGGTTGACCCGTCGCTTCGGCCACCAGCTCGGCGGTGCGAGCTTCGACCGCTTCGGTCAGGCGGGCGATGAACTCATCTTTCGGGAGGCCGGGCGGGATGGGATCGAGGAACTCGATCACCGCCGTGCCGCCGCGTTTCGGCTTTTCCTGCTGCTGCCAGAAGACGCCGATGTTCGTCGCGACCGGAACCACGGGCACGCCCATCGCTTCGGCCATGTGCCAGACGCCCGACTTGTAGCGGAAATGATAGCCGACCGGCGCGAGGTGGCCTTCGGGGTAGATCAGCACGCGGCGGCCGTCATCCTTGGCTTTCTGCATGCCTTCGGCGAGCGAGGACGCTTTCTTCTCGCCGCCGCCGCACGTGTCGATGACGATGGCGCCGAGCTTCTTGAGGATGCCGGAGACGAGCGGGAAGCGTTCGAGGTGGTCACCCGTCACGAAGGCGAGGTTCGGCACTTCCGGATAGACGAGGAAGCCGTCGCCCCAGCTCTGGTGCTTGGCGGCGATGACGAACGCGCCCTTCGGCAGGCGTTCGCGCCCGCGCACCTCCTTGCGGATGCCGGCGATCAGGCGCAGCGCCAGGTTCATGGCGCGCGTGTAGCTCTTGATGATGGCCCGAACGGGCCCGTGACCCGGCCAGGCGAGGAAAGGCAGGGAGGCGAGGATGTAGAAGACCGAGAGGGCGTAGTAGACGATCTGGAAGAGATTGCCGCGCATGCGAGATGCTCCGTAGGCGAAGGATCAGGTCGATTTCAGAACGGCCAGAACGGCCCGGGCGAGCGCCGGGGCGTGCTGGGACAAGGGACCGGGAAGCCGGTTGTAGATCTTGTTCTGTCCCGCCTGCATGACGACGCCGAGCGCCATCGCGGCTTTCAGCGAGGGATCGCCCTTCGGGATCGCGCCCGCGTCCATCAGCCCACCGATGATCCGCTCGGTGACGGAGACGGGGTCATCTTCGCGGCGTTTGTCATAGGGCAGGTAACGGTTGAGGGACACGAGGTGGAACGAGAAGAGCAGGAAGTCTTCGTCCGCCAGATTGCAGTAGGCGGTGACCGCGGCGTGTACCTTCGCGTCGAGGCTGCCCGTGCCGGTCAAGGCCTCGGTCAGGAGTTGCGAGAGACGGTTATGCGTTTCCTGGAACAGGGAGAGCGCCAGTTCGTCCTTGCCCTTGTAATGGCGATACAGCGCGCCTTCGGACACGCCGGCCTTGTCCGCGATCTCGCGCGTCGTGGCGGCGTCCACGCCTTCATGGATGAATAGCTTCAGCGCGGCACGCTCGATTTTCGGCTTGGCGTTGCGGACGCGCGGCTTCTTGTCGGGCTGTTTCGGGGTGAGGGTGGCAGGGCGTGCCATGTGAAGCGTCTCCGTTGGGATGGCCTTCATCTAGCAGTGCCGGGTTCAAATTGCAAGTGATTATTCGCTCACTCGACTGGCCAGTTCGTAAAGTTTCCGGTAACCAGAGTGTTCCGGGAGCTTGGCGCTGGCGTCCGGAGAAGCAGGGCCGGGAGCCGAGGGTGAGCGGCTCATGCCGGCCCTAACCGGCACCTCGCTTCAGGCCAGAACGTCGATCCGGTAGCTCTCGATCACGGTGTTCGCGAGCAGCTTCTCGCACATTTCCTTGACGCGCTTTTCAGCGTCCGGCTTCGAGACGCCGTCGCCAAGCTCGAGTTCGATCACCTTGCCGACGCGGGCGGCTTCGACTTCCTTGTAGCCCATGCGGGCGAGGGTGTCGGCTACGGCCTTGCCTTGCGGGTCGAGCACGCCGGATTTCAGCGAGACGTGTACAACGGCCTTCATTTGCTGCCCCCGGTGAAGTTCACGACATTGTCCGTGTCGCCCGATTCCTTGAAGATCCCAAGGCGGCGCGCAACTTCGGCATAGGCTTCGGTGACGCCGCCGAGATCGCGGCGGAACCGGTCCTTGTCGAGCTTTTCGCCCGTCTTGTAGTCCCAGAGGCGGCAGCTGTCCGGGCTCATCTCGTCGGCCAGCAGCATGCGCGGCATGTCGTGGTCATTCTCGAAATAGCGGCCGAACTCGAGTTTGA
>JAIXVM010000300.1 GCA_027482995.1 Hyphomonadaceae bacterium
CCATCGGATAGCCCATGCGGGTCAGGGTACGCGCTCCACCGGAACCGGCATCGATGACAACGAACTCGCCGCCCGCCATGACCGCGAGACAGGGACCGCCGCGGAGTGGGTCGGGCATCGGTGTACCTGCGCCGCAGACGAAGACGTGCAAGCCGTCGCCCAGGTCCTCGGCCATATTCCGTGTAATGTTCATTTCCGCGCCGCGTTCGAAGACGCGTTCGGCGATCTGCACACGGAAGAACCAGACGGCCGCCGCGCCAGCCGCAGCCAGCAAGGCGACACCGATCAGACTGCGGCCAACGATGCCCATGGGGTCACTCCCCAGCCTTCAGCATCATCTCGAGGAAAGGCGAGGTCATGCCGTTTTGTGGCAGGACGGTTTCGATGTTGAGCTGACCTTTCAGACCGGCCGACCGGTGCACGGCAATTTCGCGCCACTCATCGGACATCGACATCTGCACCATCGCCGAACGCTGCGGATACATCGCGATGGCGACTTCGTCCCAGAGCTCTTCGACCTGGCCGAGAGCTAGGAAGGTGACGTCGGCGGCGAAGATGCCGCGCCCGCCGAACTTCGGCAGGAGTTCGGTGACCGCGCGGCCATAGATCATATAGGCTTCGCGGCCCGACAGGTCGCACGGACGGCCATCTTCATATTCAGCTTTATCCTTGAATTTCAACAGGTTGACCATGAAGATCGGGCCATCCGGCCCCTTCTCCAGCATCGACTGGATACGCGAAGGATCGGTTGGGAAAAGTTCGTTCTGGACCAGCATGTTTTACTCCCTATGCGGATTAAGTTGTAAGGCGTTTCAGTTCGTCTTCGATCAGCCACATCCGGTCCTGACCCCAGGTGATGACATCGCCGACGCGGAAACTGGGCACGCCCCAGACGCCGAGCGCCATCATCTCGGCGCGGTTGCCTTCGGCCTCGGCGCGCCATCTGTCCGTTTCAAGCTGGCTGCGGGCGGCGGTCCAATCGAGGCCAGCCGTCTGGACAATGCGGCGCAGACCTTCGTCGCTGCCGGCGTCGATGCCCTGGGACCAGACACCCGTCATGAAGGCGTGGCAGTATTCAAATCCCCTGCCCTGATCGCGCGCCCATGGAAGGATCGAATAGCCGCGCTCGAGCGGCTTGCCGACAGGATCTGCCACCTTTCCGAACGGGATACCGAGGCGCCGCGCTTCGCGGGCGGTATCAGAGGTGATGTACCAGCGTTTCATGGCCGGCACTGGCAGGCCGCGCATCACCATCGGCAAGACGTAACGCAGCTTCAGTTCGGCCCCATAAGCGTCTGCGAGCGCCTTTGCGCGCGCTGCGGCAATGTAGGTGTACGGACTTCTGAAGGAGAGGTAGTAGTGCAGCTCCGGCGCGGTAGCCGCGCGGCCCGACCCCGCCGGCACAGCTGGCGGCGGAAAGATCGACGCGCTGCCTTCTCCCGGCCGGTGCGCACCAAGCTCGGTGAGGCGTGCTTCCAGAAAGTGCAGACGGTCGAGCCCCCAGTACCATTCGCCTGCATAGTTGAACGTGGCGCCGAGATAATGCCCGAGCTCTTCCCGCTTCCGGCTTCCCGCAGCCAAGCGCGCGTCCAGATCGCCGCCGGGAGCGGACGCGCCAGCCAGTTGGCCGCGCCAAAGATCGTCGCTGATGTGCGGCGCGTCTGCGAGAAAGGATCCGGCGTCGATGGCGGCCGCGAACCGCGCATTCGCGATGCGGAGCGAGGCGGCATCTGGCTGGTGACCCGGATCGGTGAACTGAAGTCCGGCCCGGCGGTCGAGGCGCGCTGCGTCGAGACGGGCATAGGCTTCAAGGCGCTCGCGCTCCGGGGCGGCCCAATCGGGAGGCGGCGCGACGAGGTGGACGTTGAGGCGGATGTCATAGCGTGCCGCAAGCTTCGGCAGGACCTGCAGGCAGAGGTGCGAGTACGGGTCCGTCGCGTCCTGGAAGTAATCCACGGTGTGCGGCGTCGATGTGGCCGCGCGTTTCGCTTCCTGTCGCGCCCGGTTCCGTAGCAGTCGTTTTTCGCTCGTGAGGCTCGCGGCGATGCGGGACACGAGAAAGGACTTGATCGTCATTGGCCCCGGCCTCGTGCGCGAGGCCGAGACGGAGTGCCGTGAGGGCGGGCGTGCAGACGAGCCATTCAGGGTGCCTTGGAACCGTAGTCTATATTATGGCACTTTAAGTGCCATATCTTCAAACAAGACTCAAGCCCGGCGTGAACGGCGGCGGCGCCAGAAAAAGACGCCGGCCGCGAGGGCGAGCAGCGCGCCGATTCCTGCTGCGATCAGGATCGGCCCATATTGCTTTGCTTGCCGGTCCATCGAATGGCGGGTGACTTCCGCGAGCGAGTCATAGCCGGGCGGCACTTCAAGCACGCCGACGCGGCGGCTGTAGCTGGCATACTCCGTCTGCAGATCATCATAGATTTCCGGATAGGACGCGCTGAGATCTTCGGTCTCGCCGGGGTCTTTCGAAAGGTCGTAGAGCCGCCAGCGGGCATCGCCGTGCGGCTTCTGGTTACGCGTGAGCTTGTAATCCCCCTTCACGACGGCGGCATTGCCGGACACTTCGATGACGATCGCGTCGGTGGGCGCATACACGGCGTCCACCTCGCCGCGCAGCAGCGGAAGGAGGCTGCGCCCGGTGATGGGCTTGGCGCCTTCAAGGTCGGAGGGTGCGCCCGCCAGCGCCAGCAAGGTGGGCGCGATGTCGGTGACGTGCGCGCGGGCGTCGATCCGCTTGCCGGAGGAGAGCCCTGCCCCCGACAGGATGAACGGCACACGGATGCCGCCTTCGGAGCCGAGGAACTTGAACTTGTCGTGCGGCGAGGCGGCGGCCATCGCCCATTCCGGACCGATGAAGGCCCAGCTTCCCTTTTCGCCCATTCCCTCCGCATCCAGATGATAGCCATTCAGGCCCATCCAGAATTTCAGCCGCGGATCGTTGTCGCCGCGCGACGGCTCCGGGCCATTGTCGGAGGTCACCACGAACACAGTATTCTCGAACTGGCCGGTGGATTTCAGGTGCGCGACCAGGCGGCCGATATGGTGATCCATGGCCTCGAGCATGCCGGCGTTGACCTCCATGCGTGCGGCATAGAGTTTCTGGTCTTCCGGCGTCAGAGACGTCCAGGCGCGCAGGTGATCGGGCATCGGCGCGAGCGCGGCGCCTTCAGGGATGAACCCTTGCGCCTTGGCGCGCGCCCAGCGGGCGAGGCGCGTCTCTTCCCAGCCGGCATCATACACGCCCTTGTAATTCGCGGTGAACTCGGCCGGGGCCTGGACCGGGATATGGACGGCCTGAAATCCGAGATAAGCGAAGAAGGGCTCCGTAGACGGACCTTCGTCGAGATAGGACATCATCTTGTCGACAATGAATGCGGATGAATAGAACTCGTCCGGCAAGCTGGCCGCCACGCCGTCCTCGTACCAGGGCGCGTCAGCGTAATAAGGCATGTAGGACTTGTCTTCCCAGTTGTCCGCGCCCGAGGCATCTAGCGCAAAGGACCGGTCAAAGCCGTGCGCGTTCGGCAAATCGCCCTTGCCACTGCCGAGGTGCCACTTGCCGGTCATCAGTGTACGGTAGCCCATCGGTTTAAGGCGGTCGGCCAGCGTGGCAACGCCTGGCTCCAGACGCATGGTATAGCCGGGCTGGCCCTCGTGTTCCTTCGGCAGGACTTCCGGAATGGTCGAGACGCCGGTGAGGTGGTTATCCATCCCGGTGAGAAGCATGGCACGCGACGGCGAACAGAGCGGCGACGTGTAGTAGCGCGTGAACATCGCGCCATCAGACGCCAGCGCATCAATGTTGGGTGTGCGCGCCTCGCCGCCATAGATGCCAAGGTCCATGAAGGCCGCATCGTCGATCAGGAGCACAACGAAGTTCGGCTTTGCGGGTGGCGTTTCCGTCTGCGCCCCGGCGCCTGACGAAAGCGCGAGCACCGCAAACACGACTGCCAAGACTATCCGTAACATGAGCCCTCCCAAAGACGCGCCCAGCTTTTTTGCCGGCCGGAACGGCGCGGATGCTGCTAACGCACTCACTGAATGGAGCCGTTACGCCCCGCGATCAAGATGCGCCCGCGCGCCGATATCGATCAGCCGCCGTGAAAGAGGCGCATGAACTGGTTCATCGCAAAGCCAATCGCCGCGTACCCCAGCGTCAGGAACAAGGCGCAGTAGATGACGCCGAGCAGGCTTCCGATGATCGCGAGAACGCCGTCGCGTTCGATCATGGCAAGCGCCATCAACGCAATGGCGACACCCGGCACGCCGTTGGTACCCGGCCCCGGGATGGCGACGATGGCGGCGAAAATCAGCATCAGGATGGCCAGCACGGGCTCAGCGCCCCGGCCCGCGAGGAAGCGCAGCCGCGGTTTCGCCAGCCGCTCGATCCGCAGCAACCAGGGAATGACCGCCTTGGTCATCTTGCGGAAGGTGGACATGCTGATCGTCTGCACACGGACACGCCTCGGCAGCCAAGGGCGGCGCTGGCCGACAACCAGTTGTCCGGCGAGCAGCGCGATGGGCAGAGCCACGAAGGACTGGATGCCGACGAGGAACGGGATCATCGCCGGGATCGCAAAGAGGAAGATCAACATGCCGAAGGCGCGCTCTTCGAGGGCGTCAACGATCGCACCGAACGAGATTTCGGTTTCATCGGCGAGGTCCGAGATCTGGCGCAG
>JAIXVM010000309.1 GCA_027482995.1 Hyphomonadaceae bacterium
GATATCTCCCGCGCGCCGGTGGCCAGCATGACCAGCCGGTCAAAACCCAGCGCGACGCCGCTGGCTTCCGGCATGGCCCCAACCGCGGCAATGAAATCCTCGTCCAGCGGATAGCGTTCGCCGTAGACCTGCTGCTTCAGATCCATCTCATGCATCTGCCGCGCCCGGAGCAAATTCGCATCGGTCAGCTCGCGGTACCCGTTCGCAAGTTCCACACCGCAGGCATAAAGTTCAAACCGTTCGGCAAAGCGCGGATCGTCCGGCGCCGGGCGCGACAGCGCCGCTTCGCTGCCGGGATAGCGGTGCAGGAAGGTCAGCCGCCCCTGCCCGAGCTTTGGCTCGATCAAGGTGACGAGGATGGCGGAGAACACGTCGGTCCAGCTGGCGTCTTGCGGGGTTTCGATCCCGACGCGGCGAGCCTCAGCCGCGAGCCCGGCCGCATCGGTCAGCACAGGTTCAAGCGCGATCCCGGCATACCGGTCGAAGGCCTCGACGAGTGTAACGTATTCCGGCGGCGCGAACGGGTCACAGGACGCGCCCTTCCAGCTCAGCGCCGTCGTTCTGGCCGCCTCAACGGCGAGCCGGGCAAGCTGCGCGGCATCCGCCATCACCGCGTCGATGTCTTCCCCCGCCCGGTACCATTCCAGCATCGTGAATTCCGGGGCATGGCGGACCCCCGTTTCCCGGTTCCGGAACGCCCGGGCAAAGTCGAAAATCCGGGTCTCGCCCGCTGCGAGCAGCTTCTTCATCGCGAACTCGGGCGACGTATGCAGGTAAAGCGGCGTCCGGCGGCCGTTTTCAGCCACGAAGGACGTCTCGAACGCATGGAGATGGGCCTCGTTGCCTGGAGAATACTGAAGCTGGCCGCAGTCTGTCTCGGTGAAGCCCTGTGATCCGAACCAGTCCCGGATCGATGCCTTGATCGCCCCGCGCGCCGCAAGAAAACCCCGGCGGCGGGCATGGGCTTCGGGCGACCACCAGGCGGGGGTGTCGAGGGACATCGGGCTCCAAGGGGCAAGGCCGGGCGGGCGAAGCCGCATCGGGCGGCTGGCCAAACGGCGCGAAGGCGGTATATAGCGGCGCTTTCGCCCTCGCAACTCAGGAACGCCCAATGGCCGTTGAAATCGCTGCGGATATCCGCAAAGGCAACATCATCGAATACACCGACGGCCAGCTCTACGTCGTCCTCAAGGCGGAATCGTTCCGCCCGGGCAAAGGCACGCCGACGACCACGATCGACATGCGCCGCATCTCGGACGGCATCAAGATTTCGAACACGTACAAGACCACCGACAAGGTCGAGAAAGCCTATGTGGAGGAGGTCGATCACTCCTTCCTCTACATGGAAGGCGAGAACTACGTGTTCATGAACTCGGCAAACTTCGAGCAGGTTACTGTTTCCGCGGCGATGGTGGGCGACGGCGCCCAGTACCTCCAGGAAAACATGACGGTCGTCTTGCAGATGTTCAACGGTGAGCCGGTCTCGGTTACCCTGCCCCAACGCATCACCGCAGAGATCGTAGAGACTGAGCCTGTCGTCAAAGGCCAGACGGCGTCGGGTTCCTACAAGCCCGCCAAGCTAGATAACGGCGCGCGGATCATGGTGCCGTCGCACGTTGGGGTTGGTACCCGCGTCGTCGTGAACACCGAAGATGGCAGCTATCTCGAACGGGCCAAAGACTGATCGGTCCGGCTGGGCTGCGCCCCGCCAGAATTTTTTGTACGCCGAGGGAACTCTTTTGAGTCCCCGTGCATAGACACGATGAAGCCTTCGAGCTTCTCCATCTGCAACTGACAACTCAGGGCCAGCGTTGCCCAACGCTGGCCCTTTTTTGTGCATTGTTCCTCGCCTGATTTGGCGGGTTTGATCCGATCTGGTTTTTCGGCGCTGGAGGCGTATGCTGGTTTCAGGAAATTGCGTGTGAGCTTTGGGTGCGTTCCGCCCGTCAATCTCCGATCAAGGCTGGCCGCAGGCATGCCCGATGAACCCGCCCCCGAAATTCCCCGCAGATCGCAGCGGCACAAGACGCTGAAGAGCGGTCGCATTGAATTCAATGGCACTTTCAGCACCTTCGACGTCACGATCAAGGATATGTCCGAGACCGGAGTCAAACTCAAACTGAGCACGACATTCATCGTGCCGCCAACGTTTCAGCTCCGCATTCTCAACACGAATACAGGGATCAGCGAACGTCGCACATGTGAAACCGCGCTGGCAACGCGGCGACCTTTTGGGCGCGCGCTTCATTGATGCACCCGAGGATGCGCCCGCCAACCTCGCGAGGGCGGCAACGCTCCGCCGCCAGCCACCACAGGTCTGATTTCCGGGCGGTCCAGGACCACGGGATTGATCCCGGCGGCGAACGGGGCCTAAGCTGACGGCAAGAAGGTTATCTTTCGACACCGCAAACATAAATGAGGCGGGCCGTGCGCATAGTACTTGTCGAGGACGATGCGGATCTCATCGAGACCATCCAGCTCGGCTGGCCGGATGGAAGCGATCAGATTGACAGTTTCACGAGCTATGCGGCGTTCAAGCCGCTCCTGTTTTCGGGCGGCCTGTCGGGGGCCGACTGTGTGATCCTCGATATGCAATTGCCGGATGCGTCCGGCACCCAGATCATCACGGAAATCCGGCGTTTGAGCGAAATCCCGATCATCGTGCTGTCGGGATGGGGCGAGACCGAATTTCGTGCTGATCTGATCAACCGGGGCATTGATGACTATGTCCTCAAACCCCTGAGTGTGAAGGAATTGCATGCCCGCGTGGCCCGGCTTGTGCGCCGGCGCGCGCCGCCTGCGTCCGGGTCTGAGGCCTCCGCGCAGATCAATGCGGTGACATTCGACCGGGTCCGCCGCATCCTCCGGCTTGGCCGCGAGGTGGTCGATCTTACCCATGCAGAGGCACAGCTGCTTGGCGCGCTGGTGGATGCCGCCGGGCGCATCGTGTCGCGGGACGAGCTTTACCTGAAGGGGTTTGGCCGGGCGCACAAGGAAGGCGAGAAGGTCCTCGAGACCTATATCAGCCGTGTACGGCAGAAACTGGAGCAACTGGAGCAATCAACCGGTGATGCCATCCAGACAGCTCGGGGTTCAGGCTACCGGATCATCATTCAGCCGGCAGCCTCCTCGGCCGGAGAGACCGGGCCGGCATAAGCGCGGTCCAACACTTCGCGAACCATGAGCGCCAGTTCACTCCTGCGATAGGGCTTCGGGAGAAGGTGAATACCTTCCGGCAACCGGCCATCGAGGTCGATCAGCTCTCTGGGATACCCGGTCGAATAGAGCACCTGAATTTCCGGCAGCATCGCCTGCGCCTCTGCCACGAGCTGGCGGACACCGGCTGATCCCGGCATCATGATGTCTGTAAGCAACAGGTCTGCGCGCCCGCCGCTGCGCAGATAAGCGATTGCCGCATCAGGATTCTCCAAAACAATGACGCCGTAGCCCAGATCGGTGAGCACGCGCGCGAGATGGTCACGCACGCCAGCATCGTCGTCCACTACGAGTATCTGCTCGCTACCGCCAAACGGCGACGGGGCAACCCCGTCCGTTTGACCAGAGACGGTTTGACGGGATTCCGGAAACACCAGTGCGACACGCGTGCCGCGACCCGGCTCGGACGAAATCAGCAAACGGCCGCCCGTCTGTTCCATAAAGCCAAACGCCATGCTGAGCCCCAGCCCCACGCCGCGCCCGACCGGTTTTTTCGTGAAGAAAGGTTCGAGACACCGGCGCAGGGTATCGCTGTCCATCCCGGTTCCCGTGTCGATGACCGAAAGAACAACCGAGTCGGCCTCCACCGGAGCGCTGTCCGCAAAACCTGAGATCACGCCGCCCGCCGCAACGGGCTGTGTTGACATCGTCAATGCCCCGCCGGACGGCATCGAGTCTCGGGCGTTGATCGCGAGGTTGAGCAGCACAAGTTCAAGCTGTCCCGGATCGGCTTCGATAGCTGAGACCGGCGAACCCAAGTCGAGCTCGATCATCACATTCGACCGGAAGGTCCGCCGCAGAAGTTCCGCGGCGCGCTGCACCTGTTCGTCGACGCTTACGATTGCCGGCTTCAACGGCATTCGCCGGGCAAACGTCAGAAGGCGGCCGGTCAGGTCGCGTCCCCGCTCCGCCGCCGAGGACACAAGTTCCAGCAATCGACGGTCTCGCGGATTTTCACACCGGTCGAGCAACGTCTCCGTATTGCCCATGATGACGGTGAGCAGGTTGTTGAAGTCGTGCGCAACGCCGCCGGTCATCTTGCCCAGCGCATCCAGCTTTTCAGCCTGGAGCAGGCGTGCGTCGGCAATCTTCTGGTTGGTCACGTCGACCATGCTGCCAACAATCCGCAGACCCCGCCCCCGCGCGTCACGGGAGATATAGCCCCGGTCAAAGACAAACCGGACTTCGCCGTCATCCCGCTGGAACCGGTACTCGTCCGACCAGGTCTCCCCGGTTCCGGCAATCGCGTCATGAAACCCCTTCACGACGCGCGCTTGATCCTCTGTATGCAAACGATCCGACCAGGACGCCAAAGTATTGATCAAAGGCATCTCCGGATTTCCCGTCAGCCGGCGGAAGTTGTCGTTCCAGGTCAGGACGCCGGTCTGAACATCCCAATCCCAAACAACATCTTGCGTGGACCGCGACAACATCTGGTAGCGCTCTTCGTTGAGCCTTGCCCGGGCATCAGCATCTTGTTTCTCGGACATTTCGCGCATCACGGCGACCCAATGGGTCATCTTGCCATCCGGCCCCCGCACCGGCACCAGGTCGATCTCAGCGGGAAGCACCCGGCCATCGACCGTTAACAAACTGAGATCCGCCCGAACCGAGGTTGCCTGGCCAAGCCCATGCTCAAGGGTTTCAGGGTCTATGTCGGGCGTAACCCGGCGCATGACCGAGAGGAGGGTCTCGCCCAGCACTTCGGCCTCCTCCACCCCGGTCACCCGCGTGAACGCTGCATTCACATAAACGAAGCGCGCATCCAGGACCCGCGCTTCAGGGCAGGCTTCAACGATCAGAACGATATCATTCAGCCGGCTGACCGAAAGGTCGAGCAAACGTAACCGGTTGTCCTGTTCGACCTGTTTCGTGACATCCTGAATGACTCCGACCACCATCTTGCCTTCGGGCGTCTCGTGCATCTCGCCAACACCGCGCACATGGATAACCTGCCCGTCTGGCCGGACGATCCGGTGCGCAAAGTCAAACTCCGTGCGGTCCGAGCGGATAAAGCTGTCATAGTTGTCCCGCATCGCCGAGCGGTCATCCGGGTGAACAAAGCCCACATAGGCGTCAAAGCCCCCCGGAAAGTTGCTCATCTCGACGCCGTACATCCGGTAAATCTCCGGCGACCAGATGAGGCGGTTCGACCAGGTCTCGTACTTCCAGACACTCATGCCGATGAGGCGCTGCGCCGTCCTCAGGCTTGAGTTCTGTTCGGCGAGCCGAGCCGCCGCCGCTTCAGCCTCAAGGCGCAAGGCGTCGGCCCGGCGCACGATCTCTTCGCGTTCGTGCTCGAACGCCACCGCGCGGTCGATATCACGGATCGCAACGAGGCGGGCGGGCGTGCCTTGCCAATCGATGGGATGCGAGGTGAGGTGAACGAAGAAGCACTGTCCGGATTTCTTCCGATGACGGAAGGTCCCGGACAGGTAGCGCTGTGACACAGCGTCCTTGAAGCGCGTGAGAAACTCCGGAACGTCTTCCGGCGCTCGCATGGCGATCAGGTCCAGGGACAGGAACTCCTCGCGGCTGTACCCATACGTTTCGATGGCCGCCCTGTTGACGTCCAGAAGCCGCAGGCTCTGCACATCGCAGACCCACATCGGATCAGGATGGTTTTCGTAGAATACTTCCCGATCGAGCATGCGCTCACCTCGCGTGTCCGGCTTTTCCGGGCCTCTTCAAGCGGGCGGCATATCATGATTGGAACAGCGGCGCACGGCTTGCGCCCGCCAGCAACCTGTCAGGCGTCGGGCGCCGTCCGGTCATATGCTTCGGGACCGATCGTGCGGCGCACAATCACCAAGCCGGCGGTCGCCTCGCCCGGGGTCAGTCCAAGCAACGAGGCGGTGTCTGGGACCGAAAGCTTTGCACCAAGATGCAAGGCGGCGATCTCACGCGTATCCAGCGGAAGCTCAAGCAAGGGTATCAGCGCCGGATCGAGATCGGGACCGCGTCGCACGGGCATGCCGGATGTTCGGAGCAGACGCCGCACCGCCGTTATCAGGTAGGCGTAGGACTGGTCCGCATCATCCGGCTCAGGATCGGTGGCGAGGTAGAGGATCAGCGCGTCTTCGACGATTTCGTCGGCCTCAACGCGGTTACCGATCACGATCCAGGTGAATGCCCGGACTTTCCGGAGGACTTTCTCGACGGCCATGACGGTCTTGAGCTCGATCGCAGAGTCGTCCGTGAAGTGGCTGAACGCAGGCTTCATGGGCTCCTCCTCGTTATGGCTGGACACCGCGATCACCTCTGCACATCGTCTCCTAGGGAGACGTTTCACAAGGGTCTAAAACGTTGAACTCACAACAGGTTCAGGCCCGCTTGCCACACCATGAGTTTCAGAGTCGCGCCGCGCGCGCAATGGGGAATCGCTTGCCAGGAAAACTGTCAGCTCCTTCGGATAGGGAGCGAATGGCCCGGCAAACTCCGCCTGGTAGAACTGAACATGGTGCACCCGAAGAGATTCGAACTCCTGACCCCCAGATTCGTAGTCTGGTGCTCTATCCAGCTGAGCTACGGGTGCATGGCCATTTCAAGGAGCGGACACATACAGGCGCACCCTCGCGCTTGCAAGCCACAAACATCGGGTCTCGTCACTCTTGCGGCAGCGCCTCGGCGGGGGCGTCCTCCGGCGCCGAAACTTCGCCCGGCACCAGCGCGCCGCCGGCCGGATCCTGAACGATTTCAAGCGCTTCGGCGGGCGGCACATCGGGGCCGGGGCTCGCGGCCGGATTGATCACACTCGTCATCCAGTCCGCATAGGCCGAGACACGCATGTAGACGCCCGGGTTGGCCGGATCGCCGCAGCCGAGTCCCCAGCTGACCACGCCTACCTGTATGGGGCCGGCCGGGGTGCGGAGCACAAGCGGGCCGCCGCTATCGCCCTGACAGGCATCGGACCCGCCCGTTCCGGCGCAGAGCTGCGTCGCGGGATCGACGGACACACCGGCATAGGACTGCGCCAGTCCGGCCGCGGCCAGACCGTCCTTGATGCGCTGCGCACAAACCTCCGGCTGCAAGGGCGGGATATAGCCTTCCTGGAGGATCAGGGACCCTGCCTCGACCTGCCGGCCGCTGCGGGTCACGCCGCCCTCTCCCTGCGCCCCTTCCCCCTTGCGGCCATAACCGGCTGCCCAGACATCCGCGTACGGATCGTAGAGTCCGCGCGCTGGCGTTGCAGGCCCGTCGACCGGCATCGTAGGCGCGGACGGATTTCCCGCGAGCCGCAGCAGCGCGAGATCGTTGCCGCGCTCCGGCGCGCCCGGCACATAGCCGGGATGGAGGACCACGTCCGCCACCGGGAACGCGCTTCCAGCCGGGATGGTTCTCAGATCCCCGAGCCCGATCGCCACAGCCACGGCGCCAACCCGCGTCAACGACCCATCCTCGGCGCGGCTGAACTGTGCGGCGCGGCCCGAGGGCTCGACCCGCATGTCTTCGGCGCAATGGGCAGCCGTCAGCACCCAGCCCGGCGCCACCAGCGTGCCGCCGCATTCATGATACACGTCGCGGCCAACGAGGGTCTGGATGGAGACCATTCCCGGCCATTTCGCGGTATCGGCGTCACGTCCGGCGACCATGCAGCTGGCGAGCAGGACGGCGCCCACGGCCGTCAGGATGCCGATTTTCAGGATGCGGATCATGCGGAGGCCTCCTGCCTTTCAGACTCGAAAACGCCCCGCGCGATGCTGCGCGCGAGCGTCGAGGCGGCCAGTTCGCCGATGCGGGCAATCTGCAACGGCCGGGACCCTTCCAATGCGCGGCGCGCGGTGGCGAGCACGAACACGACATCGCCGTCGGTCGGCGCAAACACGGGCCGGATCGCCCGCGCCATGCCCGCCAGCGCCATCTGCGCCACCCGCTCGGCTTCGTCGCGGGTGAGCGCAGCATCGGTCGCGATGCATGCAATCGTCGTGTTCTCGCGCACCCTTGGGTCCGCTTTCGCCGCGCCCCAGTCTTCCGCATCGAACGACAAGTCGGGAGCTGGACGCGCGCCGCCAAACTCGCCCCCTATCTCAAACGGCCAGGCCCAGAAGGCCGCGCTGCCGGGCATGCGAACTGAGCCGAAGCAATTGACGGCCGCCAGCGCGCCGACCGTGAGACCATCCGTTGCCACAATGCTGGCAGACCCGGTCCCGCCGGGGGCTTGACCCGCGCGTGCGCCGAAGCCCGCCCCTGCCCGGCCCAGACGGAACGTATCACCCGCAGACTTGAATGCTGTGCGGCCAAGCTCGGCATAGGGAGACACGTCTCCCCAATCCTTGTCGCCTCCATTGGCGAGGTCATAAAGGATTGCGGTGGGCACAATCGGCGGCAAGGGCACACCCGGCTGCCGCTTCAGCGCGAAGCCCCGTCCCTCGGCCTTGAGGCCCGACATCACGCCATCGGCCGCGCCGAGCCCAAACGCACTTCCACCTGCGAGGCAGATCGCATCCGCCCCGCCGACGAGCCGTCCGCCGCTCAGCACGTCAGTCTCTCGCGTGCCCGGGCCGCCGCCCGCCACAGCAACGGCTCCGACACAAAACTGATCCGGCAGAATCACGGTGACGCCGGTGCGCACGCGCGCATCTTCGGCCTGTCCCACCCGCAGGCCCGGAACATCGGTAATGAGGTTGCGCACCCCCGGCTTAGCCATGTTAAGAGCCTTGTCTGCTGAATTGCCTGCTCCGGTCTTTAAGGGCCCATGGGCGCCCCGCCAAGCAAAGGGTTTCAAATGCGCCAAGTGACCGGCCTTACGCTCGCCCTTTTGATTGCGGCCTGCGCGCCTGCCCCCGCCATCTCCACGAGTGAGACGCAAACAGCTCCAAAAGCGGAATGGACCAAAGGCGGCATGGTCGCCGCTGCGAACCCGCTCGCCGTCGAAGCCGGTCTCGAAATCCTGCGCGACGGCGGCAATGCGATCGATGCCGCCATCGCGGTGCACGCGGTACTTGGCCTCGTCGAACCGGAAAGCTCCGGCCTCGGCGGCGGCGCGTTTCTCGTCTATTACGACCGCGCGAAAGACACGGTCACCGTGTTCGACGGACGCGAAACCGCGCCGGCCTCGGCCACGCCGGAATTGTTCTTCAAGGACGGCAAGGCGATGGATTTCGTCACCGCCTGGCAATCCGGGCGGTCGGTCGGCGTGCCGGGCCAGATCGCGCTTTACAAGTCAGCGCACGACGCCGCAGGCCGCAGCGACTGGGCCACGCTCTTTGATCCGGCCATCCGCCTCGCGGAAGACGGTTTCGCCGTTTCTCCGAAACTCGCAGAGACGCTCGCCAGCCCCCGCCTGCGCGGCGCAATCCGCCTCGATGAGAACCCGGTCACGGCCGCCTACTTCTACCCCGAAGGCAAACCCTTGCCGGTAGGGTTCGTGCGGAAGAACCCGGACTATGCCGCGACGCTCTCGGCCGTCGCCAAGGACGGTCCCGCCGCTTTCTATTCCGGCCCCCTCGCCGCAGAAATCATTGCCACCACGCAGGAAGGTCCGGACGGCGGCGCCATGACGCTCACGGATCTGGCAAATTACAAGGTGGCAGTCCGCACCCCCGTCTGCGGCAAGCTGCAAAGCGGCTACAAGATCTGCTCGGCCCCGCCGCCAAGCTCGGGCGGCGTCGCGCAAAACATGATCATGGGACTGTACGATCATCTGAAGCCCGCGGCTCAAACCGAAGCCGACGAGCGCCAATACCTGAAAGCCTTCGTGGACGCACAGCGCCTCGCCTATGCGGACCGCGATCACTATGTCGCCGACGCCGATCATGTCCCGGTCCCGGTCGCCGAGCTGATCGACCCGGCCTACATCAAGGCACGCGCACTTGAGGCCTTCGCGCCGGATGGCAAGGCCGTTCCCGGCGATCCGGGTGTTGTCCTCGGCAAGGCCCCGATGCGCGGCATGTGGGGTGAAGACCCGACTACGCCGGGCGCGGGCACCACGCACATTTCCATCATCGACAAAGACGGCAACGCGGTCTCCATGACGGCCACGATCGAAGCCGCCTTCGGCTCGTCCCGCATGGCGGGCGGATTCCTGCTCAACAACGAACTGACCGACTTTTCCCTTTCGCCCACCAAGAACGGCAAGCCGGTCGCGAATGCTCCGGGTCCGAACAAACGCCCGCGCTCGTCGATGTCGCCGACGCTCGTGTTTGACGAAACCGGTGACCTGTTCATGGTGACCGGATCACCGGGTGGCAATTCGATCATCGCCTATGTCGCCAAGACCCTCGTCGGCGTGCTCGAATGGGGCAAGACGGCGCAGGAATCGGTGGCCCTTCCGAACGTCATTGCGCGCGGCAACACCATCGGCGTCGAGGTCGATGTGCCGGGCGGCGCCGAAGCGGCCGCCGCCTTGCGCGAGCTCGGCTACACGGTCGAAGATCGCACAGGCGAGAATTCCGGCCTGCATGTCATCGTGGTGCGTGACACCGGCCTCGAAGGCGGCGCCGATCCCCGCCGCGAAGGCGTCGCCCTGCCCATCCGCTGAAACGCCGGAACACGCCGCGATGGCCAAGCTCTACTTTTCCTACGCGGCGATGAACGCGGGCAAATCGACCCTGCTGCTGCAGGCGGCCTACAACTACCGCGAACGCGGCATGGAGGTGCTGCTGCTGACGTCAGCGCTCTACCGCGATGCCGCCGACGGGCAGATTTCCTCGCGCATCGGCATCGCCGCTGAGGCCACGCTCTACACCTCAGAAACCGACCTGTTCGCCCTGATCCGGGATGCCAAAGAGGGTGGCCGTCTCGACGCGATCTTTGTCGACGAAGCGCAGTTCCTCACCAAGGACCAGGTCTGGCAGCTCGCCCGCGTCGCCGACCATCTCGGCCTGCCGGTGCTCGCTTACGGCCTGCGCACGGACTTCCGCGGCGAGCTTTTTGAAGGCTCCGCCGCCCTTCTCGCGATCGCGGACAGTGTGCGGGAGGTGCGCACCATCTGCGAATGCGGCCGCAAGGCCACGATGGTCGTCCGCCTCGGGCCGGACGGGCGCGCACTCACCGAAGGCGAACAGATCTCCATCGAAAAAACGACCTACGTCTCCCTTTGCCGTCGCCATTGGGAAGAACGCATGGGCCGCTTCCCGGCGCCCTGACCGGTGCGCAAACCGCAAAACGGCACGGATTTCGCAGCAAAGCCCCGATGCGCGCACATTCTGGCCACTGAGTCCGGTGACTCTGTCAGCCTGAAGGCCGCTCGAGGAGACCGGCCATGAACCACGAGCCCATGAAAACGAACCTGCCGATTGTCGCCCTGTTTGCCCTGCTGGGCCTCGTTCTGATGGTTATCGGCGCGGTGGCCGTGCCCCCGGCCCATTCCGAAACCGATCCCGGCCAGGTGGACTATTCGGGCTTCATCGAGCTCGGCACCGAAGTCGCCGATTACCGGCAAGGCCGCCTGGTCGACCTCGACACCTTCAACGCCATGAAGGCCGATCCTGACACACTCATCATCGACGCGCGCAGCGCCGGTAACTATGCGATCGGCCATATTAACGGCGCAGTGAATCTCAACTTCGCCGATTTTTCGGATGGCATGCTCGCCGAAGTCATCGGCGCAAAGGACCGCCGCATCCTGATCTACTGCAACAACAATTTCACGGATGATGTCGCGCCGATCCCGCTCAAACGGGCCCCCCTCGCCCTCAACGTGCCGACCTTCATCAACCTCTATGGCTACGGCTACGAGAACATTTACGAACTCTCCGGCGCCTACAGCATCAAGGACGCCGAGATCGACTGGGTCAGCCGCCCCACCTATCAGGAAAACTAAAACCATCATCTGACGGATTGCTTTTGGCCCGCGCCTCGCACAAGTGAACGTGGAACCAACGTCCGGAGTTTGACGATGAGCGCCGATGCCCCGGCAGGCCAGCCGGCCGCGACCAAAGTGAACCCGAACGGGCCGACCGAGGAAACCGTCCTTTCCGTCGAGCATTACACCGACCGGCTGTTCCGCTTCCGCACCACACGCCCCCAGAGCTTCCGGTTCCGCTCGGGCGAGTTCGTGATGATCGGCCTGCCCAAGGAAGACGGCAAACCGCTGCTGCGCGCCTATTCCGTGGCTTCGCCTTCCTGGGACGAGGAACTCGAATTCTACTCGATCAAGGTGCCCGACGGCCCGCTGACATCGCGGCTGCAGGCCATCCAGCCCGGCGACAAGGTTCTGCTTGGCCGTAAGCCGACCGGCACGCTCGTGCTGGACGCGCTGACGCCCGGCAAGCGCCTCTACATGTTCTCCACCGGCACCGGCTTTGCGCCGTTCGCAAGCCTCGTGCGCGACCCGGAAACCTATGAGCGGTATGACGAAGTGATCGTCACCCATACCTGCCGGGACGCCGCCGAGCTTACCTATTCAAAAAACCTCGTGGCCAGCCTCAAGGACGACCCGCTGGTCGGCGAGATGGTCGAGGGCAAACTGACCCTCTACGCGACAACCACGCGCGAGCCGTATGAGCGTATGGGCCGCATCACCACCCTTATTGAAAATGGAAAGCTGTTCACGGATCTCGGCGTGCCGCCGCTTGATCCGTCCACGGACCGCGCGATGATGTGCGGCTCGATGGAAATGATCCAGGACGTGAAAGCCCTGATGCTGAAAGCCAACCTCAAGGAAGGCTCGAACGCTGCTCCGGCCGAATTCGTTATCGAGAAAGCCTTCGCAGGCTAGTTTTTCGCCGTCAGGAACGCGCCCGTATTGAGCACGATCTGGCAAACCGGATCATTCGCGGAGCTGGTCGAGCAATAATCGACACCGAACAGGTCGTCCTTCACCACCGCCGTGGCGCGGAAGGTCCGCTCCCCGTCCTTCCAGACACTGACTGAGTTGTCTCCAAGCACTGCGAGGGCTTCATAAAAGCGCTGCGCTGGCGCGCCTGTACAGGTGAACCGCAACAGTTCCGCTTCACCTCGCGAGAGCCGCGCGACCGCCGGCCGCTCGATCGCCTGTGCCAAGCAATCCGTGTAAAGAACAGTTCTTGCAGGTGCCGCCATGGGCGTGATCTCGGAGAAATCCGGCGCGGCGGGCGGCGGCGTGGGTCCTACGCTGGCGCAAGCGGACAGGGCGAGCACGGCGGCAAAGGCAAGAACGGGTCTCATCGGCTTTTCTCTTTTCAATCCTGAATGATCACACGCGCCGGTGCGGATCGGAATGGTCCCATTCCGCCAGCAACATGCGCAGCGCCGAAATGAAGGCAATCGGCTGATCCAGCATCACGTGGTGGCGCGCGTGCGGGATCGAGACGAACGGCACCTGATGGCCGAGCAAGCCGCGCATGTAATCACGCACCTCGTCCGGCATGAGCGCACTTTCCTCACCCCGGATGATCGCCACCCGGCACTTCGCCGCTTTCAGCAACTCGCCGCCATCGCGGCCGGGCTCAAAGCGCGTCCAGATCGTAGGATCGAATTTCCAGGTCCATCCACCCTCGGCCCGTTTCAGGCTCCAGCGCGCGATATAGTCCATGGCATAGTGGTTCTCGCACAGCTGCGGCGGCGCGAGCCGGAAGCGCGCGAGCGCGGTGGCGAGATCCGGATAGACCCGGTGCGGGCGCCCGGCGCGCGACGGACCCTGGTGCGGGCGCTCCGGCGGGTTCACCGGACTGTCGACGATCACCATGCCTTCGAACCGCTCGCCGTGCTCGGCGCCGGTCACCAGCGTGACGAAGCCGCCAAAGGAATGCGCGACGATCACCGGCTTCCGCGGGCCCTCGAACAGGCCCGCATCTTCAGCCACCGCCACTTCTTCGGCCGAGAACGTCGCCATGTCATACGTGCCCCGCCAGGCGCTTTCGCCCATGCCGGAAAAGGTCAGCGCCGCAACATTGTAATGCTCTGCAAAATACGGCGCGATGAAATCCCACCAATGCGCGTGCGCGCCGTTTCCATGCACGAACAGCAGCCCCGGTGCGCCGCGCTTGCCCCAGCGCTGGTAGGAGACTTCAGCGCCCAGCACCTCGATCCGGTGCGTCTCGTAAGGCGTCGCCACGGCGTCTGGAAACCAGTCCGGCGCCGGCGGCAACGCGCCGCCATATTCGGCCAGCGGCCCGCCTTCGGAGGGCATCTCCGGCGGCTGGTCGCGGACAATCGGATCACTTTCGCGGCTCATGACGCCCCCCAAGACTTCACCGCGCAGTCTGCGCCGGACCGTGCAGCGCAATCAAGCCCGTCCCTAGGGGAATTGGAGGCCCGGCGGAGCCATGAAAAAGGGGCTGGACGCGCCTGCTTCCAGCCCCCAACATTCCGTATCCGGACGATCAATACTTGACCGAGCACCCGTAAGGCTTCGTCACCGGCGTTGCGACCGGTTTGCCAGCTTCAAGGTCAGCGAGCGCAGCCGTTACATAGTTCGTGGCCCCTGCTGTATCGGCAACCTTGGAGGACGCCTTTGAGTCGA
>JAIXVM010000118.1 GCA_027482995.1 Hyphomonadaceae bacterium
ATTCCGCCTGCGGACCTTTCCACGATGCCGATCCTGAAGGACGGCGGCGAAACCGCAATTGCGGCCGGTTTCGGCGAAGGACGCAATGGCGGAAACGTGATCATGATCGGGCAGTATCTGGCCGCCAATCTCGGGCTCGGGGTCGGTGACCAGGTCGAAGTCGTCACATCCCAGATGCGATCAGGCCCCATTGGTCAGACACCAATCAGCAAGTCGTATGTTGTGGGTGACATCTTCCGTACCGGGAGCGCGCAGCTCGACAATGTCTACGTGTTCATGCCGATGGAGCAGGCGCAACTCCTGTTCCAGTCGAAGGGCCGTTACCAGTATCTGGACATCCGTGTGAAAGATCCCGATGCGACCGAAGGCGCCATGCAGTCGATTGCCGATGCGACAGGCTACAGCCTTTTGCTTCGCGACTGGAAAACAAAGAACCGCACCTATCTCGGCGCGCTGCGAACCGAGCGGGTCATGGTTCGCCTGCTGGTGACGATCATCATGATGATCGCAACGCTCAACATCATCGTGGGCGTCGTCATGCTCGTGAAGAACAAGACGCGCGACATCGCGATCTTGCGTACAATCGGGCTGAGCCGCTCGGGTGTGCTCCGGGTCTTTCTCATGGTGGGCACTGCTCTGGGATCGGCAGGGGCTTTGCTGGGTATGGCGGTCGGGATCCTCTTCATCCTGAACATCGGGCCCATCGAGTCGCTGATCAACCTTGCGATCGATGGCGAGGTTTTCCCGGCCGAACAATACGGTCTCGATCATCTTCCCGCGGTTCTCGACTGGAACGAGGTTTTCAGCACCGGCGCTTATGCCCTCTTCATGTCGATGTTTGTGTCATTGATCCCGGCAATGTGGGCATCGTCCCAGGACCCCGTCAAAGCGCTGAGGTTCGAATGACCGCCGTCCCAGTTCTCGAACTCAGAGCCATTGAGCGGACCTACAAGACGAGCGCGGGCGAGCTGCCTGTGCTGCGCGGAACCGAGCTCAAGATCGCGCCCGGCGAGCTCGTCGGGCTCGTCGGCCCCTCAGGCTCCGGCAAATCGACCCTTCTGCATACGGCCGGTTTGCTGGAACGACCGGAAGCCGGGGACGTGCTTCTGGACGGCGCCGACTGCCTGAAGCTCAGCGAAGATGGGCGCACAGCGATCCGCCGCAAGAAGATCGGCTTTGTGTATCAGTTTCACCACCTGCTGCCTGAGTTCAACGCCGCCGATAATGTGGCCATGCCGCTGATGATTGCGGGTCGCAGCCGCAAGCAGGCGCGCGAGAAGGCGGCGTCCTTGCTGGAAGAAATGGGATTGGCGGGCCGCCTCGACCACCAGCCTGGCCAATTGTCGGGTGGTGAGCAGCAGCGGGTGGCGATCGCAAGGGCGCTCGCAAACGATCCCCGTCTCATCATTGCCGATGAGCCGACGGGTAACCTCGATCCCGCCACCACCGAGCGCGTGTTTGCAACGCTCATCAAGATGGTCCGCGAGGAGGGCGCTGGTGTTCTCGTGGCCACGCACAACCTGGCCCTTACCCGGCATATGGACCGCGTCCTGACCCTCAAGGACGGCAAGTTGGTCGACTATACCGAGCAATAGGCTGTGGAACGCACCGCGCCTAAGATGGCGTTCCGCCCGATTCGGTGAGACCCTTCTGACAGGGAGTAACGCGCCATGACCAGTCCGGTTTTCATTCCGCTTGCCATTCGGTCGAGCTATTCGCTGCTTGAGAGCATGATCACGCCGGCAGACATCGCCAAGTGGTGCAAGGCGCACGAGGTGCCAGCCGCCGCCGTGACCGACCGGAACAACCTGTTTGGCGCTTTGGAATTTTCGACCAAACTGGCCGACTATGGCATCCAGCCCATCATGGCCTGTGCGTTTGACCTGACGGACGGCGTACCAAAGTCAGAGACTTCGCGGGTTTCGCTCTATGCACAGAACGAAACGGGGTATCGGCGCCTGATGTACCTGTCGTCGCGCGCGTTTCTGGATGCGCCGGACGGTGTTCCGAAACTTCATCGTGCCCAGCTGCTTGCCGAGACAGATGGCTTGATCGTTCTGACAGGCGGAGCCGAAGGCGAGGTGGCACGGCACATCGTCAAGGGCCGAATAGGTGATGCAAGGACAGAGCTTTCGACCCTGGCAGCGGCATTTCCGGGCCGGTGTTATGTCGAGATCACGCGCCATGGCACCCAGGCGGAATTGAAGTGCGAAGCCGGGCTGCTCGAACTTGCCTATGAACTCGGATTGCCCGTCGTCGCGACGCACGACGCGAGGTTCCTGAAGCCGGAAGATTCGGTCGCGCACGATGCGCTGATGTGTATCGCGAACGGGGAATATCTGGGGCAGGACGACCGGAAACGCGTCGCACCCGGTCAGTATCTCAAGACACCCGCCGAGATGCGCCTCCTGTTTGCGGACCTGCCTGAAGCGATCGATTCCACCGAAGAAATTGCGCGCCGATGCGCCGTGCGCGCCGAGACACGCAATCCCATACTGCCAGGGTTCAGCAATGGCGGACGCTCAGAGCCCGAGGAGCTCCGGCTGCAGGCCATGGAGGGGTTGGAACTTCGTTTGCGCGAAGCAGACCGTCTGTATGCAGATCGCTCTGTTTACCTCGAAAGGCTGGACTTCGAGTTGGGCGTCATCGAACGGATGGGTTTTCCGGGCTACTTCCTCATCGTGTCCGACTTTATCAAATGGGCCAAATCCGATGGTATTCCGGTAGGCCCGGGGCGCGGCTCGGGCGCAGGCTCTCTGGTCGCTTGGGCGCTCTTGATCACCGACCTTGATCCCATCCGTTTTGATCTTCTGTTCGAGCGGTTCCTGAACCCCGAACGCGTCTCCATGCCGGACTTCGACGTGGACTTCTGCCAGGAACGGCGCGGCGAGGTCATTCGATACGTGCGCGACAAGTACGGCGCCGACAGCGTCGCCATGATCATCACGTTCGGTACGCTGCAGGCGAAGGCTGTGGTTCGGGATGTCGGCCGGGTGATGCAGATGCCCTATGGCCAGGTGGACCGTCTTGCGAAGCTTATTCCGTTCAACCCTGCGAAGCCGCCGACGCTGGATGAGGCGATTGCCGGTGAGCCCAAGTTTGATGAGGAAGTTGCGGCCGATCCGCGCGTCGGCGAACTGATCGAAATCGCCCGGGCCCTTGAAG
>JAIXVM010000180.1 GCA_027482995.1 Hyphomonadaceae bacterium
ACGGGTCGCGCGTGAACGCGACGCCGGTGGCCGAGGTCTCGCCGAGGTTTCCGAACACCATGGCCTGCACGTTGACGGCGGTGCCCCAGTCTTCCGGAATGTCATTGAGCTTGCGGTAGATGATGGCGCGGTCGCTCATCCAGCTGTTGAACACAGCCGAAATGGCCCCCCAGAGTTGCTCGCGCGGGTCTTCCGGGAAGGGCCGGCCGAGTTCCTTCAGGACCGCCGCCTTGTAGCGCACGATCACCGCTTTCCAGTTCTCGGCGGTCAGGTCGGTATCGAGGTCGAGGCCTTCGCGCTCTTTATAGTCGTCCAGGATATGCTCGAACTCGTCATGGCCGAGGCCGAGCACGACGTTCGAATACATCTGGATGAAGCGGCGGTAGCTGTCATAGGCGAACCGGTCGCCGGCGAGGGCGGCCAGGCCTTCGGCCACGGCTTCGTTGAGACCGAGGTTCAGCACGGTGTCCATCATGCCCGGCATCGAGGCGCGGGCGCCCGAGCGGACGGAAACGAGCAGCGGGTTGGCCGGATCGCCGAAGCCCTTGCCCGACTGGCGCTCAAGGCTGGCGAGGGCGGCGTTCACTTCGGCTTCGAGGCCGGTCGGATAGGCCCGGCCCGTCTGGTAATAGGCGACGCACACGGCGGTGGAGATGGTGAAACCCGGAGGCACGGGCAGGCCGAGCTTCGCCATTTCGGCGAGGTTGGCGCCCTTGCCGCCCAGCAGGTTCTTCATCGAGGCATCGCCGTCTGCGGTGCCGCCTCCGAACGCATAGACCCAGATTTCGGTTGCGCCCTTGCGTGCTGCCTCAGCCATGCGAAATCGCCTCCCGTTTGAGCGTGGAACTGCCGTTGAAATCTATCCGGCGTTCCTGATTGCAAGTCCTATGCTGCATTGGCCGGATGAAGGCCAGTGCGCGTTTCGTGTTTCAGGCGAACGAACATACCGGTCACTCGCCTCCCAGGATCGCCGCTGCGTTTCCGGTTAACCCGGCCGTACCGAAGCAGCACACCCCGCCTTTATCCCTCGATCTTAGAGAAATCCGCCACCTTGTGCAGCGCCCCGCGCACCTCGGCCAGCAAGGCGAGGCGATTGGCACGCACGGCGGCGTCGGGGTCATTCACCATGACCCCCTCGAAGAAGGCATCGACCGGCCCGCGCAGCTCTGCCAACTCTTTCATCGCACCGACAAAGTCTTCTTTGCCGACTAAACTGCTGACGCGTTCGCTAATCTTGTCAGCCACAAGCGAGGCCCAAAGCGCCTGCTCCACCGCCGGGCCCTTGGCGACCAGAGCGCCATCGACCGACAGGGTGTCGGGCAACGCGCCCTTCTTCTCTTCCGCCTTCAGGATATTCGCCGCGCGCTTATAACCTGCCAGCAGCGTCGCCCCGTCTTCCGTATTCAGGAACGCGCCGAGCGCTGCGACGCGCTTCACGATGAGGACGAGGTCGCATCGATCCGGCATCGCAAGACACGCGTCGACGACGTCATGCCGGGCGCCTTGGTCGCGCAGGTAAACCTTCAGGCGATCATGCAGGAAGGCGAGCAGATCGTCGCTGATCGACGGGTCATGTGACGAAACGCGATCCGCCCAAGCGGGACGCCCGCCTTCAATCGCCGAGAGCGCAGACTGTGCCTGATCGCTGAAGACGCCGTGCTGCATGATCGCGCTCGCAAGGGCGGTGAGCGACGGCGCCGACCAGTCAGCGCCGCGCGGACCGATCTGGTGCTTCAGTACCTGGGCATCGTTGAACCGGTCAAGGCTGAAGCGAACACCATTGTCGAGGATCAATCGGACCACACCCAGTGCGGCCCGCCTCAGAGCGAACGGGTCCTTCGATCCTGTCGGCTTTTCACTGATGGCCCAGAAGCCCGTGAGCGTGTCGAGCTTGTCGGCCAGCGCGGCGGCGATCGCCACCGGTTCCGACGGCACGGCATCACTCGGGCCTTGCGGCTTGTAGTGATCGCGGATGGCATCCGCCACACGGGCATCTTCGCCCGCCGCCCGCGCATAATAGCGCCCCATAACGCCTTGAAGCTCGGGAAACTCGCCGACCATTTCGGACACGAGGTCCGCCTTCGCGAGGCGCGCTGCGCGCTCCGCCAGATCCGGGTCAGCGCCAACCTTCGGCGCCAGTTCGCGCGCGAGCGCCGCCACGCGCTCCACCTTGTCGCCGAGCGAGCCCAGCTCTTCCTTGAACGCGATGGTCTTGAGCTTCTCGCCCATCACGTCCAGCGGTGTCGCCTTGTCCTTCTCCCAGAAGAAGCGCGCATCCGACAGGCGCGCCGACAGCACGCGCGCATTGCCCTCGGCAATCTTGACGCCGCCATCGCTGGCGGTGAGGTTCGCCACCACGATGAAGTTCGGCGCGAGGCCCTCCGTACCCGGACGGCGCACCGCGAAATACTTCTGGTGCGTGCGCATCGACAGTTTGATCACTTCAGGCGGCAGATCGAGGAAAGACGGGTCCATCTGGCCGAGCACGACCACCGGCCATTCCGCCAGACCCGTCACTTCGTCCAGCAAACCTTCGTCTGGCACCAGTTCCAGCCCGGCCTTGCCGCACACGTCTGCGATGCCCTCAAGGATGCGCGCGCGCCGGTCCGCCCGTGACAGGATTACATGGCCCTTGCCCTCAAGCGACTTCTTGTAGTCCTTCCAGCCTTTGACTGTGTACGGACCACGCCCGTGCACCCGGTGGCCTTCGGTGACGTTCCCGCTCACCACGCCGCCCACCTCGAACGGCACGACCGCGCCGTCCAGCACGCACACGATGCGTTGCAAGGGCCGCACCCAGCGCAGGTCGCCGCTCGCCGTGCGCATCGACTTCGGCCAGCTGAAGCCGCGCACGATGGCTGGCACCGCCTCGGCAATCACGTCCACGGCGTCCCGGCCCGGCACGGTCTGGTAGGCGACATAGGAGTCGCCCTTCTTCGGGTCGGACACGATGCTCGCCTGGTCGATCGAGGTCAGCCCCGCGCCGCGCAGGAAGCCCGCAATCGCCTGCTCCGGCGCGCCGACTTTCGGACCCTTCTTCTCCTCGCGAACATCGGCCGAGCGCGCGTCGAGACCTTCGATCACGGCGGTGAGCCGGCGCGGCCCGGAGACGGCAAACGCCGCCTTCCAGCCAAGGCCGGCCTCCTTCAGGCGCGCGGTCAGCGCAGCCAAAAGGTCCGCCTCCGCTTTCGCTTGCATGCGCGCGGGGATTTCCTCGGAAAAGAGTTCGAGCAGGAGTTCAGCCATGGGGCCCCGGCGGCAGGAGTTATGCGTGGGTCACCGGCATAGTCATGCCCGCGCCGGGGTCAAGGCCATGATCGGGGCCATGATCGGGGCCATGATCGGGGCCGGGATCAGGGCACCGGTGTTGGATGGATCGCTTCGTAGTCCAGCGCCTCGGCAATCTCCGCCGGTGTCAGGTCTGCAAACTCGGCGCGCTTGGTGAACTCGCCGCGGCGCAGGCCGTCCTCGTCATACGACCAGTCGATGATGTCGGCTTCCTTGAACTCGACCTTGCCGCCCTTGCGCAGGCCGCTGACCAGACTCTCCGGCTGGGTCACGATCACGCCTTTCAGGTCATCGCCCAGTTTCTCGGTCGTGTAGATCCAGACGTTCTCGTTGCCGCCTTCGGTCGATGGCAGACCGATCTTCACGATGTGCCAGTGTTCCTGGCCCGGGAACTTGCTCGCGTGCTCCCAGAAATGCGGCAGCGAGGCGCGGGCATCGGCGATCGCCTTGTCGAGAACCGGATCACCGGTGGACGCGATTACCGGCGCCGACTCGGGAGCGGCCGGGGCTTCCGGCGCGGCGGGCGCAGCAGGCGCCTCTGCTGGTGCCGGCTCACCTTGAGCCGACGCCGCGAGCGGCAGGGCCGCCAGTCCAAATCCCAGAAAAACGCCCGCAAGCAGGCCTTGCCTAAAGCAACGCATGTCATCCTCCGCCATCTTGACCATTACAGTTTAGAAAGGTCGCGGCGGACCGCACAAGCACCCAAGTGCATGCTGCGGCAATCGCTCGCCCATCTCCGCGGGTGGGAGACGGGCGAGACAATCGGGGATCAGTGACGGCGGTCGATCCGGTCTTCCTTGCGGTCGAGCACGCTCTCGGCGCGGTCGAGCCTGTCCTCGGCCACATCACGCGGTCCGAAATCATGGGCTTCGTCGCGGCGGCTTTCGCGGCGGTCGACCTTGTTCTCGAAGCGGTCGACGCGGTTCTCGATGGCATCGGCGCGGCTGCCTTGCGGAATGTGGCCGCGGATTTCGGCAGCGGTCAGGCGGTGGTCGGCGCGGCCAAGGCGTTCGGCCGGACCAGCGAGGGCGGCGGGCGCTGCAAAGGCGGCAATCAGGGCGGCAGTGATCATGGGTTTGAACATCGGGGGTCCTCCTTCGTGTGACTGTGACCTGTCGATCAGATCATGCCCATCAAACGCAGGCCGCTGCCCGATCCGTCGCGGAGATTCCGAAAAACTTTGCTTAATACGCTGTTTTTTATGTGAATATCTGTTCAGAAAGGCGTGTCGTCGCACTGTCACCCTTCTGAAAGGTAGAAGGAATTGCTCGCGCAAGTCGTCTCGGCTATCTCGATAGAAACGCATGGGCCGGGGGCAATTGCATGAAACAGAACATTTTGGCCGTGTCGGTCCTTGCGATCCTGGCGTCAGGTTTCTTTGCCCATGCCGAACCACCCCCGCGCAGCGAACGCGCGCCGCCCTCCGCCGGGCCCGGCACCGGTCCGGCACCCTTCTGGGCGACCGGCTGGAAGCCGGGATATTCGGTCCCCTCCGCTTGGACGCCGCGCTATTTTCATTACGAGACCCGCTACACAGCCACCTTCGAGAACGACGAACTCATCTTCGAAACCTTCGCCGACGGCACCGCCAGCTGGATCGCACGTGCCTTGCCGCAGGACCTGATCGCAAAGCCGGACGAATGCCTCAATTGGCGCTGGAGCGCAGATACGCTGCCCAGTCCGACAGAGCGCGAAGACACTCTGACGGGCGATGATTTCGTGGCACGGGTCTATGTGTTCGGCGAGTTCGAAGGCGGCGAACCCTTCGGGTTCAACTACGTCTGGACCACTCAGAAGTCGCAAGGTGATTTCTGGACAAGTCCGTGGTCCGACAACAAGCTCATGGCGTTGCGGCGCGGCAAGAACGCGTCAGGGGCTTTGGTTGCTGAATCGCGCTCCATTACAGCGGATGTGTCCCGCGCCTATGGCAAGACGCCCATACGCATCAACAGCATCGCGCTGATGTCCGACGCCGAAGGATCAAACAGCGTGGCCGCGGCTCGCATAAGCTTGCCGAAGTTCGGTCCTTGCGATCTGGCGATCAGCTAGAGCGCGTTGTGCGCCCCGTCGCAGAGCGGGCTCTTCCCGGTCCGCTTGCAGGCGCAGAAGAACACCTTGCCGGTCTTCGGCGCTTCCCAGCCTTGCGGGACGAACTCGGTGCCCTTGTGGCTGCCATCGCAGAACGGCTGGCGCTTCGACAGGCCGCAGGCGCACCACCAGTACATCTTGCCTTCTTCCACTTCGACCGGGATCGGCTGGTTTCCGGCGACGTGCGGTTGTTCAGTCATCTGAAAATCTCCTGCGTGCGCGAGCAAGCTAGCGCCTTCGGCGGGATAGTCTACCGCACCCCGTGACGCTCCGGTTTTAGGCCCGCTCGGCTTCGCTCTCGGCCCACTGCGCCGCTGCGCCGCGCGCGAGATCGCGCACGCGCGCGATGTATGCCTGCCGCTCGGTCGGGCTGATGGCTCCGCGCGCGTCGATCAGGTTGAACGTATGGCTGGCTTTCAGCGCGTAATCATAGGCTGGCAGGGGCTTGCCCGCCGCGCGGAGCGCGTTCGACTGCGCTTCGCAATCGGCAAACCAGCGCTTCAGCATCTCGACATCCGAATGCTCGAAATTGAATGCGCTCTGCTGGCGCTCGTTCTCGAGGAACACGTCGCCATAGGTGAGCGGCACGGCGCTGTCCGGCGCGTTGAACGGCAGATCGTACACGCGGTCCACGCCGAACACATACATCGCGAGCCGCTCGAGGCCGTAAGTCAGCTCGCCGGAGACCGGCGCGACATCGAGCCCGCCGACCTGCTGAAAGTAAGTGTACTGGCTGACCTCCATCCCGTCGCACCAGACTTCCCAACCGAGGCCCCAGGCGCCGACGGTCGGGTTCTCCCAGTCATCCTCAACGAAGCGGATGTCGTGGATCTTCGGGTCAATGCCGATCCGGTAGAGGCTTTCGAGATAGAGGTCCTGAAGGTTTGGCGGGTTCGGCTTCAGGATCACCTGAAACTGGTAATAGTGGCCAAGCCGGTTGGGGTTCTCGCCGTAGCGGCCATCCTTCGGGCGCCGCGAAGGCTGCACGTAAGCTGCGCGCCAGTTCTTGGGCCCCAGCGCGCGCAGCACGGTGCCCGGATGCAGCGTGCCGGCGCCGACTTCCATGTCGTACGGCTGCAGGATCGCGCAGCCCTGCGCCGCCCAATAGGATTGCAGCGTCAGGATCAGATCCTGGAAGGATTTCGGTTTGGCATGGGCTTTCGGCGCAGGCATTCGCGGCTCACAGGTCTGGGACAGCCCGGCCTAGCGCCTCGCCTTGAGGCGCGCAACCGCTCTCAGGTATCGTTGCGGCCGTGTCCCTTGTCGTGGTCGCCGTTCCCGAACCAACCGATCCAGGAAATCGCAAGGCCAGCCGCGAGGCTGACAAGGAGCAGGAACGTGAACATGGTACATGTCCTCTTTTGTCCCCCTATTACAGGTTGGGACCCTGTCGCCGCTTTGCAAGGCGCGCGCCGGGCCTACCAGTCGATTCCGCGCCCTTCGACGATCGCCTGTGCCGCCGGGGTCCGCGCGCCATCCTCCGCGTGGGTGATCAGCGGTGCCAGCAAGGTCAGCGGCCCCCGCTTCAGCCCCTTGCGCGCCCGCACCAGCACGCGCCGCGCCGGCTCACTCATCTTCGACGCGATGGGCAACACAGTGATCTCGCCGGCTTGCCGGTCCAGCTGAGCGAGCAGCCGGGCGAGCTCGGCCGCGCGGTGGATCAGCACCACCGGCGCCCGGGGTTTCGCCGCATGCAGCATCGCCTTCACCCAGCCCTCGAGCGGCAGGCTTTCAATATAGGCCGCCACCTTGCCTTCGCCGGGCGGCGAAATCTTGCCGGGTTCGAAGTAGGGCGGATTGGCGAAGACCAGATCGAACCGGTTCTCCTGCCCCTGTACCCAGGCCGATGCCTCGGCGGCCTCGATCACAACGCGCGGTCCGTATCCGTTCAGATCGGCCCCCTCGCGCGCGAGCGCTGCAATGCCCGCCTCCTGCTCCACGCCGGTAAACCGCACCCCCGGCAAGCGGAACGCGCCCGTCAAAAGCGCGCCGCCGGACCCGCACCCAAGTTCCAGGGCCTCGCCCATCTCAAGCGCCGGCAAGGCCGCGGCCAGCGCGAGCGAGTCAAACCCCGCGCGGAACCCCGCCTCCGGCTGCACCAGCGTGACGCGCCCCTGATAGACCGTGTCCCGACTGGCGGCGATCATCCGGGCTCCACGCCGCTGAGCGCGAGGCGCGCCCGCGCGGCGTGATGGTCCTTCACGATGATGCGTCTCGGAAACGCGCCGATATTGCCCTCGACTGCCGAGATATGCCGGTCGAGCACAACGTACTCGACGCCGGCTTCCATCAGCAGATGTTCGGCATAGGAAAGTTTGACCGGATCATTCGTCCGGAAAATCTCTTCCATCAGGAAGCAGAGGCGCGCAGGTTGATGTCCACCGAGCGGGCATCATACGCCTCGGGCTTGTCCGGTTTGGCGCCGGCGCCCGTGACGATTTCCAGCGTCTGTGTGGTCGTGCCGGAGCTGCCGCTGCCGAGCGGGAACCCGATGCCGATCCCCACGCCGACCCCCGAATAGCCGCCCGATCCGGCGCTGCCGCCGACGCTGATGCTCGGCCCGCCGCTGCGACCGCCGCCTTCGGAATCGACCGACTCATTCGTGATCTCGAACCAGTCCTTGCCTTCGGTCAGCGTGATTTCAGCGGCGCGCAGCAATGCCAGGTTGCGGGCCCGGACCGGATCGCGATCGGTATAGGAGACCCGGTGGCGGCCCTGTTCGATCTGCTGCGAGAGATAGCCCTCACTGCTCGCCGATTTGGCGGGACCATAGACCGGCGTCGTTGCACAGGCGGCCATCAGGGCGAAGGCGGGGATCAAGATTGCGTGTTTCATACCGTCTTTTAGCGCGAATCCGTCCATCCTGTCAGCCTCTGGCCGTGAAACAGGTTGCGGCAGGGCCTTTCATGGGCTGAAACGTGCGGCCCGGTGCCACGTCGTCTTGGCCTGAGACCCGGATAGAATTACGTATAGACAGAGAGATAGTCTCCGGAGTCCCGCATTGACCCTTGCCCCCAAATCCAAAAGCAAGGCTGCGCTGTCGTCTTTGGTGGACCGCATGCAGGATCTTGTCTCGGGCGACCTTGCCTCGGTTGAGCATCTCCTCGCCACCCGCGCCGCCAGCCCCATCTCGATCATCCCAGACCTGTCCGGCTACATCGTCTCGGCCGGCGGCGAACGCCTGCGCCCGCTGATCACGCTGATCTCGGCTCATGCCGTCGGCAAGGCGACCCCCGCGACCCACGCGCTCGCTGCGGCTGTCGAGTTCATCCACACCGCCACGCTGTTGCACGATGATGTGGTAGACGAAAGCGCGCTACGCCGGGGCAAACCGGCCGCCAAGACGATCTGGGGCAACAAGCCCTCGATCCTCGTCGGTGACTTTCGTTTCGCACGCGCCTTCAACCTGCTCGTTGAAACCAACAGTCTCGACATCCTGAACCGGCTCGCCACCGCCTCCACGATCATTGCCGAGGGCGAAGTGCGCCAGCTCGCGGCCATGGCAACGCGGGACCTACCGACGGAAGAATACCTCGCCATCGTCGAAGCCAAGACCGGCGCCCTGTTCGAAGCCGCCGCTGAAACCGGCGCCCTGTCGGCCGGCGGCGACGCGCACGCCCCGGCGCTGGCCACCTATGGAAAGAACCTTGGTCTCGCCTTCCAGATCATCGATGACGCGCTCGATTATGGCGGCACCACATCTGTCATCGGCAAGCTCGTCGGTGATGATTTCCGGGAAGGCAAGATCACACTGCCGGTGATCATCGCGCGCCGCCGCGGCTCGGATGAAGACCGCGCCTTCTGGGACCGCGCCCTGAACCCGGCCACGCAGGAAGACTCAGACCTCGCCCACGCCGTGCATCTCATCCGCGCGACCGGCGCTGCCGAAGCCACCGTCACCGAGGCCGAAGCCTATGCCGGCCTTGCGAAGGGCGCGCTGCGCACCCTGCCAGCCTCGCCTTACCGCGACGCGCTGGAAGACCTCGCGGACTTCTGCGTCAGCCGCGCTTACTGAGCCGCCGCCGCTTCAAGCCGGCGTCCGAGCGTTAAGCGCTGGCGCACCCACAGGCCCGCGCCCAGCACCAGCATCACGGCGAACACGATCACATCCAGCGGCAGGCGCGGCACGCCGAAGATGCCCGTTGCCGCCGCAAATGGCCCGGCCAGCACCGCCAGTCCGCACAGCGCCGTCATGCCCCACCAGAGCCGTGCCACCTGTCCGTGCCGCCAGCCCGCCCGCAGCAAGAGCTGATAGGCGTGGTCACGGTGTGCCTGCATCAGCGGCCGGCCTTGGCGTGCGCGCCACGCAAGGGTGAGGAACACATCGACGAGGATCGGCAGGCACAGCGTCAGCGGCACCAGCACTGGGCCGTTCACCGCGAACAGCGCAGATGCGCCGCCAATCAATCCGCCTACGGAGAGTGAGCCCGCGTCTCCGGCGAACAGCTTGCCTTGCAGGTTCCAGACGAGGAAACCGGCGAGCGCCGCCACGGCTGCGATCAGCAACGCCATCAGCACGCCCGGCAACCTGACACCGGCCGAGTAGATCGCATCCGGCGCCAGCAACAGGGCAAGCATCAGAAGGATGATCATCGCGGTGCCCATTGCGATGCCATTGGCGCCGTCCATGAAATTGACGGCATTCGCCATCACGAAGATGAACGCCGCCGCACCCACCAGGCCCACGGCCAGAGGAATGGCCACGCCCGTGCCTGCGATCCAGAGCGTCGTGATCTGCGGGCCCACCATCACGGCCGCCGCCGCCGCACCAAGCAGCAGCACAAGCTTCAGGCCGGCCGGAAGGGAGCGGACATCATCCGCCCAGCCCAGCAGCCCCGCGAACACGGCAAACGCCGCGACACCCGCCAGTGGCGGCGTGCCCAGCCAGTCCGGAAACGGCATGCCGATGAATGTACCCGCTGCGACGGCTGCGGCGATTCCGATCATCACGCCGACGCCGCCCGAACTGGGCACGGGCACGGCCTGCGTCTTGCGCCCGCCATCGGGTGCATCCTTCGGCCCGAGCCGGATCATCAGCGCACAGACGAGCAGGCTGACCGCAAAGGGCACAACGGCAAGGGCGATCAGGGCCACGGCGCCGCTCCCAGCACGCAGGCTTCGACCCACCAATCCTGATACTGCGCCTTCAAGGCCGCCGCGACTGCGCGCGCAGACCCGGCGCTCTCGCACAGCGCGAAGCACGTCGCGCCCGACCCGCTCATGCGCGCGAGCTGCACGCCTTCCTTCGCGCGCAGGGCATCAAGCGCCGCGCCAATGACGGGCAACAACGCGATTGCCGGCGCTTCAAGATCATTGCGCTGCAAGGCCAGCCAACGGATCAGCGCCGCAGCATCCGCAAGGTACGGCATGCCCTCGCTGAGCGCAAAATCCCCGCCGCCACCCGCCGCGTCATAGGCGCGGAAAACCGGACCGGTCGGGCACAGCGCGCCCGGATTGACCAGCACGGCCGGCAGTGGCTGAACGCCCACGGGCACAACCTGCTCACCTTCTCCGCGCATCAGCGCCGGCACGCCTGCCAGCGCCACCGGCACATCGCCGCCGAGCCCTGGCGCCACTGCCGCCGCATGCGCTGGATCAATCTCCCACAAGACCGTCAGCAGGCGGAGCACACTCGCCGCATCCGACGAGCCGCCGCCGATGCCCGCCGCCACCGGCAGCCGCTTGTCGAGCGTCAGCCGCGCGCCTCGCTCGTAACCGGACGCGGCCTGCAGTGCGCGCGCCGCCTTGAGCATCAGGTTGTCGCCGGTTTCGCCGGATGCCGTGGCATACGGCCCCGCAACCTCAAGGCTGAGCCCGTCAGCCAATTCGGCGGTGATGCCGTCACCGATCTCGGGACTGGAGAAGACCACGAGCGAGTCGAGATCATGCCGCCCGTTCGGCTTAACCGGGCCGACATGCAGGAACAGGTTCACCTTAGCTGCGGCGGTCGCCGTCAATCGGGTCATGGCAGAACGGTCCGTCAGCGCGCCACAGCGGCGCCGGGCGTCGGCTCGCGGTCCAAACCGCCGAGCAGTTTCTGCTCGATCCGCGCCCGGTCCTCCGCAGTCGGATCAAGCTTCAACGCCCGCCTCCACTGGAAACCTGCCTCCTTGCGGCGGCCCGTCTTCCAGTAGGCATCGCCGAGATGATCGTTCAGCACGGCATCCGCCGGCAGCAGCGTGACGGCCCGCTCGAGAAACTCCACGGCTTGCTCATACTCACCGAGCCGGTAATGCGCCCAGCCGAGACTGTCGACAATCTGGCCCGACTCCGGCTCCAGCGCGACGGCTTGCTCGATCAGATAGAGCCCTTCCTTGAGATTTATTCCCCGGTCGATCCAAGAATAGCCGAGATAATTGAGCACCGTGGCATTCTTCGGGTCCAGTTCAAGGGCGCGCTTGAGGTCCGCCTCGGCGCCGTCCCACTTCGCCTGTCGTTCGCGGGCTGCGCCGCGCAGGAAATGTACCCGCCAGTCGTCCTGCCCATCCGCCGCGTCGGCGGTCATCACCTCCGTCAGGATCGCTTCGGCATCCGCCTCCCGCTCCAGCGCGCGGTACAGACCGGCGATCTGCAGCTTCAGCGCCCGGTCCGGGCGCGCAGCCAGCGTTTCCGCTGCGACTCTCAGCGCTTCCGCGTCGCGCCCTTCATTGTGCAGAAGGTTCGCCAGCTGGCCACGCGCCGCCGCGTAGAAGGGCGATGCATCCGGAACGTCACTCAGCACACGGATTGCCTCGTCCGGCCGCTCGCCTCTCACGAGGGCCTGCGCCCACAAGGTCCGCGCCTGTTGCAGGTCCGGATCCAGCGCAAGCGCAATCACCAGATAGGGCGTGGCATAGTCATCACTGGTGTTCTGGACCAGAACCGCCCCCGGCAACTGGAATGTCAGCGCCGCGCCTTCGCGCAAGGTCAGACGCCGGGGCTCGATCTTGTCCCCGCGTTCAATCCGCAGACGGAGCGCTTCAAGCGCCGCGTTGTAGCTGACCTCGGTGCGAAACGTATTCAGCACGCCGAGCGCCTCGTCGCGGTCGCCGCGCGCGGCCAACAGTTCGGCATAGGCTTCCGCGCCCACCGCCAGTCGCGCACCGGCGGCCCAGAGCGCGGCAAATGTCTCGGCCGCGGCTACGTCATCCTTCGCGGCGACCTGCAGCAGGCCAACCATATGGCTCGTGGCATTGTCGAGCCGCCGGTCGCCGGTGCGGTTCGAGCCGGCAAACGCCACCGCTTCGGCCAGGTTCCCGCGCTCCATCTGGCTCCAGGCTTCGAGGTTCAGCGCGATCATCTTGTGAAAGAAACTGAGCTGCTGCGCCTTCAGGATATCGATGGCGCCCTGCGCCTTGCCATGTATCAGCGCGTCGGCAGCCAGCGTCAGCGGCACAAGGCCCGCCTCGGTCTTTCCGGCGCCCGCCCGGCGCGCCACGCCTGCCGCCAATCCGAAATCGCCCGCTTTCAGCGCCGAGTAAACCGCTCGCTCGGCCACCTCGGTACCCGCCGGCGCCGTGCCGATCGAGGCAGCGTAGTAGCGCGATGCGGTCTCCGGATCATTGGTCAGCGCCGCAACCCGCGCGACCATGAAGTCGCCATAGGCCCGCGCCGTATCCGGCTCCTCGACGGACGGATAGGCCGTCCGCCAGAACGGTCCGCTGGCGCAGGCCGAAGCCAGGAATAGGGGCGCAATCGCCAGAAGTCGCGTCAGTTTTTTCATCGCCGGAAAGTCGCAGCATACGCTGCAGGCGGCAAGGGGCGGGGTGCGCGTCCCGGCCGGGTCAGTTCGACGCGAGCCGCAGGTCCTGCTGGTCAAAATAGGCCTCGATCGCCGTCGCAATCGCATTGACGGCGGCTTGCCGCCCCTTGTCGGACGCGAGGCGCTTGGCGTCTTCCGCATTCGTCAGGAAGCCAAGCTCCAGCAGCACAGCGGGCACGTCCGGGGCGAGCAATACATAGAAACCCGCATTCCGGTGCGACCCCCTGAGGACCGGCCCGGCCTTCTCGAGCTCCGGCAGCAACAGCTCCGCGAACTCCGCCGAGCGGGTTTTCGTTTCCCGCTTCACGAGGTCTTCGAGGATGCCGCTGACTTCTTCGGGCGAGCCGTCCTCGATCGCGATCTTCCAGTCATTCTTGTCGGCCTCGCGGTCGATGCGCGTCTCACCCCGCGCCGAGATCGTATAGACCGACGCGCCCGACACGCTCTTCGACGCGGCAGCGTCGGCGTGTAGCGAGATGAACAGCTCCGCCCCCCACTCCCGCGCCATCGTCACCCGGTCCTCGAGGGCGATATAGCCATCCGTCTCGCGGGTCAGCTTGACGGTGTAGCGGCCGGTCCGCTCCAGCTGCGCCTTGAGCGACAGGGCCGCTTTCAACGTGATGTCCTTCTCCTTGCCGCCGGTCACGGCGAGGGCGCCGGGGTCCTTGCCGCCATGGCCGGGGTCGATCACGACCACATGCTTGCCGGCCTTTGTGCTGCGCCCGGTTTTGCGGCCTGTGTCCCGGTCCCCGGCCAGCTGCTGCACCGCATCGCTGCGCGCCTTGGCAAACTCGGTTTCCAGCTTCGCCAGCTTCTTGGCATCGCGCCGCGCCGCAATCGTGAACCGGGCCGCCGAGATGGTATCGAGATCCAGGATGACCCGGTAAGCGCGTTCCTTGCCGGTTGGCGGCAGGCGCAGCATCCGCGTGATGGCCATCGGCCGGTCCAACTGGAACTCCAGCCGCCCGGCTTCCATGGACCAGGCCTCGATACCGCCCGCGCCCTCGCCGGCCGCAGAATACCCGTTCTGCGCGAGCAGCAGCACAACCTTGCGTTCCCCGGGCGCCTCGGTGAGCAGCCCGTCGGCCGTCTCGGCCACATCCGTCCAGATCGTGATCCGGGTCGGCGCGCCATCCCCGACGATTCGCACCTGCGTGACATCGGCCCCGGCGGGCAGCAGCCAACCGAATCCGAATAGAATCAACAGGATGAGCCAGACTCTGGGCATCGAAACGGTTTGCGGGCCTGTTTTTGCGCGAGCGACTCCCGCGCCGGTGTCATAGACCCGCGAAGATTAACTCCCGCTTGACTGCGCGTTAGCAGCGAGTGCGTTCCAGTTCCGAATTTGGCCCTTCCAATTCGATACGAAATTGGGCACTATATGTCCGTGGCCGTCCGGAAGGGCTGGCCCATAGGTTTCCCAATAGCGCGCAAGCAACCCGGCTTCCCCGGAAAGGCAAGCGGGCCGCGCGCTCCGGAAAGCAAGGAACAATGCGCAACTGTGCTGCTGCCACTACAGGATTCGCCGGATCGCCCACGCGGTTCGCGAAGCCTTCGGGCATGGCACATCCCCCACAACTCATTGCCGGCCTTCGGGGCCAACAGAGGCGCAGTGCGCCCTGGCCCGCCGCGCCGGACCGAAAGGTTCTGTTACATGAGCAGATTGATGCTGATCGACGCCGCCCATCCCGAAGAAACGCGGGTGGCGATCGTCAACAACGGCCAGGTTGACGATTTCGACTTCGAAGCCACCGGCAACGAACAACTCCGCGGCAACATCTACCTCGCCAAAGTCACCCGGGTGGAGCCCTCGCTCCAGGCGGCCTTTGTCGAATATGGCGGCAACCGCCACGGCTTCCTCGCCTTCAGCGAGATCCATCCGGACTATTACCAGCTGCCCGCCGAGGACCGCGAAGCCCTGCTGCGCGAAGCCGCCGAAGAAGCCGCCGCCGCCATCGAAGACGATGACGATGATGACGGCCCCTACATCCCGCACGGCATGAACGCCGAAGGCGCCGAGAACGGCCACGACCATTCCGGCCATGACCACGACGAAGACCACGATCACGCCGAAGAGGCTGGCGCAGACGCCGAAGGCGCTTCGGACGACGAGGACGAGGAGTCCGGTGACGATGCGCCGAAGCCCCGCGCGCCGCGCCAGCGCGCCCGCAGCGAACGCGCCGCCCGCCCCGCCTCGACCCGTACGCCGATCTCGAAGCGCTACAAGATCCAGGAAGTGATCCGCCGCCGGCAGGTCATGCTGGTGCAGGTCGTGAAGGAAGAGCGCGGCAACAAGGGCGCCGCCCTCACAAC
>JAIXVM010000295.1 GCA_027482995.1 Hyphomonadaceae bacterium
GGCGTCATACTTGCTGCCGCGTCGCTGCTCGCGCGCGACGAACTTCATCGCGTCATCGGCAATCCAGCGGATCGTCTGGTCACCCAAACCAGAGAGAGCCTGGTTGTCCTTGCCATAGCCGTTGGATTTCGGGCTAGCGTCGAGGTGCACGACTTCGGCGCCGGCAGCGGCGCAGGCGAGTGACATCATCCCGGTATAGCCGAACAGGTTCAGCACCTTCACCGGGCGGCCGGCGGCGCGGATCTGATCCTGCGCAAACCGCCAGTGTACGGAATGTTCCTGGAACACGCCCATGTGCCGGAAGGCCGTGCGGCGCGCGGTGAAGGTGAGGCCGTTCCAGCGCATCGGCCAGCTGTCGGCGGCGCGCGGCGAGATCAATTCCCATTGGCCGGCGCCGTCTTCGTCCGGGCCTTTCGCCGCAAACCGGGCGTCGGCTTTCCAGCTCTGCACGGGCCGTGCGGGTTCCCAGAAGGCCTGCGGGTCGGGGCGGATGACGGTCTGGCTGCCAAAGCGTTCGAGCTTTTGCAGATGGCCGGAATCGAGGAGCGCATAGTCCTCCCAGTCATCGGCGATCAGCAGGCGGGTTTCGGTTTTCATCACGCATAGCCCCGCTGGCGCCAGGCTTCGTAGATCATGATGCCGGTCGCCTGCGCGAGGTTGAGGCTGTCGGCGCCGCCGCGCATCGGGATGAGGGCGAGGTGGTCACACGCCGCTTCAGCATCGGCGGGCAGGCCCGCCTGTTCGTTGCCCATCAGGATCACCGATGGCTTGGCAAAAGGCGCCGCGTCGTGGCGGAGCGTGCCATTGACGCTGGCGGCTGTGAGGGTGAGGCCTTTGCCCCGCCGCCAGGCGTCGAACGCTGCGAAGCTGGCCGAGGCAACCGGCATGTCGAACAGCGACCCCATGGAGGCGCGCACAGCTTCGAAGCTGAACGGATCGCAGCATGTGCCGACAAGGATCACGCCGCTCGCTCCGGCGCAGTCGGCCGTCCGCAGGATCGTCCCCAGGTTGCCGGGGTCGCGCACTTCATAGAGCGCTATGTAAAGCGGATCGGTCTTGGCCGCCGGGGTCAGGTCCGTGAGCGCAAGATGACGCTGCCGGAACGCGGCGACGACGCTCTGGGCATTGTCCTTCTGGGTGATCTTGCTCATCAGCCGCTCAGGCGCCAGCACGACCCGGGCACCGGCCTTTTCGGCGGCGCGGGCCAGCGCGGCGATCTGCGGCCGCTCGGCCACATCGGCGGCGATGACAACGGTTTCCGGTGTCCAGCCACAGGCGAGGCCCTGGCCCACGATGCGGGCGCCCTCGGCGAGGAACAGGCCGGTTTCGGTCCGCTCCTTCTTTCTCTCGAGGCTTTTCAAGGACTTGATCAGCGGGTTCGAGGGGCTGGTGAGCAATTCGGGGGGGCGATTCATGGGGCAGGGAGCCTGTGGCGTCAGTCTTGCAGTTCGTTAATGAATAGGGCATCCCTCGCTGAAGGGATAATGTTTACAGGAGGTCAGCGACGTCGTGCGCCTGCTTGACTACCTGACAGGATTAATCTCGCTTGTGGCCCTGCCGTTTATCGCGTGGTGGGGTGTCAACCAATCCCCTCAAAGCGCCGCTATGCTCGAAGCCCGGCTGGAAGCCAAGGCGCTTCAGTCTTTGCGGCTGGCCGGGATCGACTGGGCGAATGTCGAAATGGACGGCCAGACAGCGATCCTGACGGGCGCGGCGCCCTCCGAAGACGCGGTGCCGGAGGCGGCCTCCATCGTGCTTCGCAGCAGCGGCAGTGGGGGCGTGCTGTTTGGCGGCGTGTCGCAGATCACCGCCCGGGTCGAGGCCGCAGAGCCCGTCTGGCCTTATGTCTGGCGCGCTGAGAAGACGGCCGCGGGCGGGTTTATCCTCTCGGGACATGTACCATCCAAAGCCGTCCAGACGATCTTGTTGGAGGAAGCCGAGCTGGTCTCGCGCGGGCCTGTCATCAATGACATGAAGCTTGCGGCAGGTGCGCCTGAGGGTAACTGGCAAGGCATTGCGCGGCTGGCGATCGGGCAACTTGCGGAGCTCAAGTCCGGCAAGGCGGAGCTCGCGGGCTACGCGCTGACCTTGCGCGGAACAGCGCCGGACGATGCGGTGCGGGCCGCTGTTCCGGCTACGATCCATGGCGTTGCGGCGCCGTTTCGCGGCGCGGCTGTGCTGGACGGTGTGCCGTTCTGGTCGGCAGAAATCACCGATGGCGTGATCGTGCTGTCCGGTCTCGCGCCGACGGAGGCCGCGCGCCGTGCGCTGGTGACCGCAGCGAAGCGGGGCTTTGAAGGTGAAGTCCGGGACGAAATGGTGGTTGCCGACACCGAGGTCATAGACTGGTTGGACGGCGCCACATCCGGTCTCGCGCGGTTTGCCGACTTTGACGCGGGGAGACTGGCGTTCGATCCTATCGCGGGCGGGTTCGTCGTCGAAGGGGCCTCAACGCCGGGGACGATCCAGCTTCTTCGGCAAGATATTGCTGCGGCGGCCGGTAAGTGGCGGGTCGTGATCGTGGCCGAAGCGGCGGCTCCGGCGGAGGCTGACGCGCTGACAGCGGCGGCGGATCCGGCGCCTCTGCGTTGCGAGGCCGGGTTGAACCAGATGCTGACCGGCGGCGAGGTCAGCTTCGAGCCCGGGCAGGCGAAGTTCCGCCGTGATAGCGCGGCGGCGCTCGACCAGTTTGCCGCTCTTGCGGTGGGTTGCGGAACGATGGAGCTCACAGTCGACGGCGACGCGATGAATCAGGCGCGCGCAGCTGCCATTGCAGACTATCTCGAAGGCGCCGGCGTGCGCCGTCCGACGCTTGCTGCTATCGGCTCTGGCACCGCCGAGGGGTCTCAGGTTATCGACACGGGTGCGCCGCAGACGACATTGCGGCCGCTCGAATTCACTGTACGGGAGCGAAGCTCACAATGACCTGGCTGTTGGCGCATATGTGGATCGTGGTGGCAGCGACCACACTGGTGGCAGTCCTGCTCGGCTGGTCGATCCGCGGCATGATGCTGTCCGGCAAGATGCGCAAGGCCGTGGTCGAACGGGACATGGCCCGCGTCGAACTCGGCAATTCGCGCGAAGAAGTCGAAAAGCTGTTTGCGCAGATCAAAAAACTTTCCAATGGCGAGACGCCCGCCGCGCCCGCGGTTGATCCGATCCTGGCGCGCAAGGTCGACTCCCTCACGGCGGAACTCGCCCGCAAGTCAGCCGAAATTGAAGCCTTGAAGTCGGCCGCTCCGGGTTCCGCGCGGCCTGCCGACACATCTGCGCCTCCGGAAGAGTCGCTGGTCTGGCGCAACCGTCATCTTGAAAGCCGGGTCGTGCATCTTGAAGCTGAGCTGGCAAAGGCCGGAACGCAAGCGGCCCCGGTCGCCGCACCCGTTGCCGCCGCCGAACCGGACGCCGCGCACGCCAAACTCGACTGGGAAGTGAAGTACCTTCGCACGCGTGTGGAAGCGCTCCAGGACGAGCTGGCGGCTGTGCCGGTCACCGCGGCCGTCGTGCCGATGGCTGCGCCGGTTGCCGCCGTTGCGGAACCAGCGGCTCCGGTTGAGGAAGAGATTTCGCGCCTGCGCTGGCGCGTGCGATTCCTCGAAGGCCGCCTCGCATACTTTGAAGGCGACACCCAGTCGGCTGAGGCAACTGAAGACGTCTCCGTACAATCCGATGCGCCCAAGGCAAAACCCGCTTCCGAAACCATCCTCGGGCAACTCGAAGCCGCCGACGAACGCGCCGAAGCGGAAGAAGCACAGCTCGTGGCGCGGGTTCGCCCCGCCGAGCTGGAAAAGCCGGAAGGCGGCAAGGCCGACGATCTGACCCTCATCGGCGGCATCGGCCCGAAGATCCAGGACGTGCTGAATTCACTGGGCATTTTCCACTTCTGCCAGATTGCCGGATGGACGCCCGAGAACATCGCCTGGGTCGATGAGTATCTGAGTTTCTCCGGGCGAATCACGCGCGAAGGCTGGATCGAACAGGCCGCCATTCTCGTCAGCGAGTCGGCCGAAGCCTGACGTAACTTTAACATTCAGCGCGCGTTCAGCGGCGCGGGGCCAAGGTCTCCGCCGATGGTTCGCCTGTTTGCATTTTGGTGCGCGGGCGGTAGGTTAACGCACCATCCGTTCACAGGAGACTCCCCCACATGACCCGCCAGATCGAGTTCGGAGAAAAGTTCGACAGCGAGTTGCTCGCCCATGCCCCGCGCGTGCGTCTGTCGCGGCGCGGCATCATCATGGGCCTCGCCGCGGGCAGCGTGTTTCCGTTCGTCTCCGGCTGCGCCACGAACGCCGCGACCGGTGACAGCCAGCTGCTCCTGTTCGGGGATGACCAGATCGCCAGCATGGCGGCCACGGCCTGGACCGACATGAAAGCGCAGACGCCGCAAACCTCGAACTCGAAACTCAAGGGCCGCGTGCTGAACATCTGGGACCGCACGATCCAGGGCGCGGTCAAGGAAGGCCACATCAACCCGAACGAACAGTGGGACGTGGCGGTGTTCGATACCGATGATGTCAACGCCTTCGTGATGCCGGGCAACCGGGTCGGCGTGTACCGCGGCATCACGGAGCTGACCGAGAATGACGACCAGATCTCGTCTGTGCTCGGCCACGAGACCGGCCACGTTGTGGGCAAGCACGCGGCTGAGCGCATGTCCGTTTCCACGGCGGCGCAGGTCGGCCTGATGGCGGGCCAGATCGCCGTCGCTTCTTCGGAAGAATTGTCGAAATATGGCTCCACCATCGGCGCTCTCGGCGGCGCGGCCGTGCAATTCGGCGTGATCCTGCCTTACAGCCGCAAGCACGAGCTCCAGGCTGACAAGCTCGGCGTCGATTACATGCACCAGGCCGGCTATGACGTGAAACAGTCGGTCCGGCTGTGGGAACTGATGGCCGCGCAATCGGAAGGCGCCCGCCCACCGGAATTCATGTCCACCCACCCCGATCCGCTCCGCCGCGCCGAAGAGCTGCGCACCTATATCAACGCGCGCGGCTACGCCCTCATCTAGACGCGCCTGCGTTCCCGCAAATTGAGCCCGGGCGGCCCTGCCGTCCGGGCTTTTTACTTGGGCGTGCTTGACCGGGCAGGGGCTTTCCGTCATACGCCCCGCTTCCGCGGAAGGCTGCCAGCCGCACCGCGGAGCCTCGATATCAACCGGGCGGATCGAAAGACTACCGCCCCACCGCCAACGTTGTGAGGACAAAATGGCTAAGAAACTGCTGGGGCAGATCAAGCTCCAGATTCCGGCCGGCAAGGCCAACCCGTCGCCGCCCGTGGGCCCCGCCCTGGGCCAGCGCGGCATCAATATCATGGAATTCTGCAAGGCCTTCAACGCCCGTACCCAAGGTATGGAAGAAGGCATCCCGACCCCGGTCGTGATCCAGTATTACCAGGACAAGTCGTTCACCTTCGTCACCAAGACGCCGCCGGCGACGGTTCTGCTGAAGAAGGCCGCTGGCCTGAAACTCGGCAAGAAACCGGCTTCGGGCGCGAAAAAGCCTGGCTACGACACCGTGGGCAAGGTCACGATGGCGCAGGTCCGCGAGATCGCACAGGTCAAGATGAACGACCTCAACGCCAATGACATCGACGCCGCCACCAAGATCATCGCCGGCTCTGCCCGCGCGATGGGTCTCCGGGTTGAGGAGTAAGCATCATGGCCAAAGGAAAACGTACCCGCGCCATCGAGCAGACGATCGATCCGCTGAAAACGCACACGATCGCCGACGCTGTGAAACTGGTGAAGTCGAACGCCAAGGCGAAATTCGACGAAACCATCGAGATCGCCATCAATCTCGGCGTTGACCCGAAATATGCTGACCAGCAAGTCCGCAGCGTGGTCAACCTGCCAGCCGGCACCGGCAAGACGATCCGCGTCGCTGTCTTCGCAAAAGACAAGAAGGCCGAAGAAGCCAAAGCTGCAGGCGCCGACATCGTGGGCGCCGAAGACCTGTTCGAGAAGGTCAATGGCGGCTTCATGGATTTCGACCGCGTCATCGCGACCCCGGACATGATGGGTCTCGTCGGCCGTCTCGGTAAGGTGCTCGGCCCGCGCGGCCTGATGCCGAACCCGAAAGTCGGCACGGTCACGCCAAACATCGCCCAGGCCGTCAAGGATGCCAAAGGCGGCGCCGTCGAGTTCAAGGTCGAAAAGGCCGGGATCGTCCATGCCGGCGTCGGCAAGGCGAGCTTCTCGGACGCCGACATCGAAAAGAACGTCCAGGCGTTCATTTCGGCTGTGGTCAGGGCCCGTCCGTCGGGCGCCAAGGGCACGTTCGTGCGCAAGGTGACCCTGTCGTCCACGATGGGCGGCGGCGTGGTGATCGACCTCGCCGAGGCCAAGGGCTGAGGCAGCCCGGGCCAACGCGCCCCATGAAATCTAACCCGGCGTCTGGCAGGCCAGGCGCCGGGTTTTTGATGTCTGCACAAAAAAGTAATCCGGGGGTTGCGGACCCGTGGAAAAAGCGTTAATGCCGGCCGCTTGACGGGAGTTCACCGATGTGTATTCGGGGGACTCCCGTTTCCTGTCCGAGACCATAGGCCATTCCTTCACGGGAACGCCAAGGGCCGCAAGGCCACCTATGCAGACGGGGTGAGGCGAAGATACGGTTCGGAGTTTCCGGAATTTTTCCGGAAAGGCTGGCCGGACAGGCCAATCCCTGGGCAGGCGCTGTAGGCCGCAAGGCTGAAGGCGAACACCAGGGCGGCCGGATGGTCCGGACGCCTCAATGGAGACCCGCAATGGATAAAGCTGGAAAAAGCGCGGCGCTCGACACCCTGAAAGGGGTGTTCGAACAGTCGGGCGTGGTCATCGTGACCCACTATACCGGTCTCACCGTAGCGGAAATGACGAAGTTGCGCGGTATGCTCCGTAAGGACGGCGCGCACTTCAAAGTGGTCAAGAACCGCCTGGCGAAGATCGCCCTCGGCGGAACGGGTGGCGACAAAGCCTCGGATCTCTTCCAGGGACCCGTGGCAATCGCCTATTCACCGGATCCGGTGGCCGCTGCGAAGGCAGCGGATGAGTTCTCGAAGGAAAATTCGAAACTCGTCATCATCGGTGCCGTGATGGGCGAGCAAGTGCTGGATGCCAAAGGCGTCGAAGCGCTCGCGAAGCTGCCCTCTCTCGACCAACTGCGTGGCAAGCTTATCGGCCTCCTGCAGGCTCCGGCGACGAAAGTCGCAGGCGTCATCCAGGCCCCGGCATCGCAACTTGCCCGCGTGGTGTCCGCTTACGCGTCGAAAGACGCGGCTTAAGACACCCGTTTTCGCTAACCATCGACCTCATCAACCGAACCAAACAACAGGAATCTGACACATGGCAAATCTGGACAAGATTGTCGAAGACCTCTCGGCTCTGACCGTTCTCGAAGCGGCTGAGCTTGCGAAACTTCTCGAAGAAAAATGGGGCGTCTCTGCCGCTGCACCGGTCGCCGTTGCAGCTGCCGGCGGCGCAGCTCCGGCCGCTGCGGCTGAAGTGCAAACCGAGTTCGACGTTGTTCTCACCGATGCCGGTGCGAAGAAAATCGAAGTCATCAAGCTGGTGCGCGAAGTCGTTCCGGCGCTCGGCCTGAAAGAAGCCAAAGACCTCGTCGAAGGCGCACCGAAGACCGTCAAGGAAGGCGTCTCGAAAGCAGACGGCGAAGCCCTCAAGGCCAAGTTCGAAGCTGCAGGTGCAAAAGTCGAACTGAAGTAAGCGCCGTATGGCGTGTATCCGGACGGTGTTCGCGCGAGGCGCCGTCCTGTTGTGGATTAGCGCGGCGGTCTGACGTTCAGGCCGCCGCGTGCTCGCGTTTCAAACTCCGGCCTGCCGCCTTTCCTGGCGGCGCCGAAAAAATGGGAACTTGGGATGGCACTCTCCTTCACGGAAAAGAAACGTATCCGCAAAAACTTCGGCCGAATTCCCGAAGCCATCGAAATGCCAAACCTGATCGAGGTTCAGCGCGAGTCCTACGAAGCCTTCCTCCAGATGAACACGCCGCGCGACAAGCGCACGGATGATGGTCTCGGCGGCGTCTTCAAATCAGTTTTCCCGATCACCGATTTCTCCGAGCGCGCGACGCTCGAATACGTTTCCTATGAGTTCGAACAGCCGAAGTTCGACGTTGAAGAGTGCATGCAGCGCGACCTGACCTATCAGGCGCCGCTCAAGGTCCGCCTCCAGCTCGTCGTGTTCGACGTGGACGAAGAGACCGGCGCACGCTCCGTCAAGGAAGTGAAAGAGCAGGAATGCTATCTCGGCGACATCCCGCTGATGACCGAGAAGGGCACGTTCGTCGTCAACGGCACCGAGCGCGTGATCGTCTCGCAGATGCACCGGTCTCCGGGCGTCTTCTTCGACCATGACAAGGGCAAGACGCATGCCTCGGGCAAGCTGCTCTTCGCGGCCCGCATCATTCCGTATCGCGGCTCGTGGCTCGACTTCGAGTTCGACGCGAAAGACATCCTGAACATCCGCATCGACCGCAAGCGCAAGCTGCCGGCGACGACGATCCTGTACGCGCTCGGTTTCACCACCGAGCAGATCCTCGACAACTTCTACACCCGCTCGATCTTCCGCCTCGACAAGAAGGGCTGGATCGCGAGCTTCCGTCCGGACGCCTGGCGCGGCGTGAAGCCGGAATATGATCTCGTCGATGCAAAGACCAAGAAGGTCGTCGCCGAGGCCGGCAAGAAGATCACGGCGCTGAAAGCCAAACGCATCGCCGAAGGCGGCACGGACGAAATCCTCGTGCCGTCAGACGCCCTGATCGGCAAGTTCCTGGCGCGCGATGTCGTGAACATGGAAACCGGCGAAATCTTCGGCGAAGCGGGCGATACGCTCGAAGCCGAGTCGATCGCCGAAATGCGCGATTACGGCCTGAAGATGATCGAAGTGCTCGACATCGACGCCGGTGGCCGCGGCCCGTGGCTTCGCAACACGCTGAAGGCTGACAAGAACGAGACGCGCTTCGAGGCGCTGTCGGACATCTACCGCGTCATGCGCCCTGGCGAGCCGCCGACGCAGGAAGCGGCTGACGCCCTGTTCGGCCAGCTGTTCTTCGATCCGGAGCGCTATGATCTCTCGGCCGTGGGCCGCGTGAAGATGAACATGCGCCTCTCGGTTGCCGTGCGCGAATATCAGTCGGCTGAAGATGCGATGCGCGTCCTTCGCCACGAAGACATCATCGGCGTCATGAAGGTCATCCTCGAC
>JAIXVM010000328.1 GCA_027482995.1 Hyphomonadaceae bacterium
AGGTCGGCGGAGGTGGCGCACTCCGGCAGCTGCATCACGATTTCGATGGAGCGGATGCCGGGATTCTCGCGGCGCAGTTTCTCGATTGCCTTGTCACATTGCGATTCGGGCTGCGGCCAGGACAGCATCGCCATCGCCAGTACGCTGGCGTGAACGAGGGTCGAGACAGCGAGGCCGCGGAACATCGCTATTCCTTCTGCTCGGTGATGAAGGACATGCGGGTATAGCCGGCGCGGCGCACTTCGGCGGTGACGTCCATCACGAGGCCGTAGGGCACATCTTTGTCCGCATACAGATAGACCTGCTTGTCATAGCCTTCGCCGACGATGGCGGAGAGCTGGGTCGCGAGGTCAGCCGGATCGATCTCTGTCTGCTGGACGAGCACTGTGCCGTCCTTGCGCACCCAGAGGGTCAGCGGCGCGTCATTCGCCTCTGCCTGCAAGGGGGCGGAGCTGGTTTTCGGCAGGTTCACTTCCTCGCCGCGGATGAGCAAGGGCGCGGTGATCATGAACACGATCAGCAGCACGAGCATGACGTCCACGAAGGGCGTGACGTTGATTTCCGCGTTGAGGGCGCGCCGGCCGCGCCGCCCGCCTTTTCCGCCGGAACCGAGGATGAGGCCCATGTGCCGCTAGTCCCGCGTTGCGTCGGACGCGCGCCGGGAGAGGCGCACGAGGACGTCCTGGGAGAAGGCGTCGAGCTGGTCGGCGAGCTGGGTCAGGTCCGAGGTGAACTTGTTGTAGAAGATCACTGCCGGGATGGCGGCGACGAGGCCGAGGCCGGTGGCGAAGAGGGCTTCGGCGATCGGGCCGGCGACGGTGCCGAGGCTCGTGTCCTGTTGTTCGGCGATGTTGAGGAAGGCGTTCATGATGCCCCAGACGGTGCCGAACAGGCCAATGAACGGCGAGGCCGACCCGATGGTGGCGAGCACCGAGAGGCCCTTGCCGGCCTGGCCGACTTCCCGGTCCACCGCAGCTCGCATGGCCCTTTCCGCGCGCGAGACGATGGCGGAGGCTTCCGCCGGCGTCGGGAGCGCGCGGCCGGCGTCCTGCCATTCGCGGGCGCAGGAGACGAAGACGCGGGAGGCGGGATCCTTGCCGCCCTGGCCGGGGCGGAGGTCAAACTCCCCTGCCCGGCCGTTCCAGAAGGCCTCTTCGAAGGCGCGGGCGGATTTCTTCAGGCCGCCGAGGACGAAGGTCTTCTCGCCGATGACGATCCACGACCAGACCGAGGCGAGCAGCAGCGCCACCAGCACCAGCTTGACGACGATGTCCGCCTCGCTGAGCAGGGCGATCAGCGAAAACTCGCTGCCGCTGGCTACGACGTTGCCGATGGATTCGTTTTCCATGAACGCTGTGTCTCCCAAGCTTCATCCGGGCGCGCGGCGCCCGCTTGTATGGCCATACAAAGATTCGGTCCCGGCCGAGGCGGCGGGACCGGGTGTCAGTGATATTCTTTCCAGCCCGAATCCGGCAGAAACACGGCGCGGGACCGAGAATAGACAGTCACATAAGCGTTAGTGGCCAAGGGTTAAGCCTTCGTGGGCGATTGTTAACCCTGAGGCTGCCAGCGATAGGCCTCGAGGTGTTCGGCGATTTCGCGGATCGGGCGGCGCAGGCGGCCATCGGCGTGGATCATCACGGCGGTGATCTCGGCTTCGGCAAGCAGCTCCCCGTCCCGCAGGCAGGCCTGCGAGAAGCGGATGCGGGGGCCGTCCATGCCGAGGTAGCGCGTCCGGATGTGTAGCAGATCATCCACCTTGGCGGGCCGGCGATAGGTGACGTTGATGTTGGTGAGCGTGAAGGCGGCGGGGTCTTCGCGGGCGAGCAGCGACTGGTGGGAGATGCCGGCATCACGCAGGTGGTCGGAGCGGCCACGCTCGAAGAAGCGCAGGTAGTTGGCGTGATAGACCATGCCGGTGAAATCGGTGTCTTCGTAATAGACGCGCACGGCGAGCCAGTGCTGGCGGGCGGCGTCGAAATGGGCGGCATCAAGCGGCGGGAGGCTCATGGCGCGCCCGTACCAGACTTTCGCACGAGCATGAAGGCATGGCCGAGCGCATCGACAAGGGCGAGCGCTTCGGCGAGGTCGGCATGGGTCTGGCGGATCGTGTCGTCATCCCACTCGCCGGTGATCAGGTCGATCAGGCGGAAGCGGTTGGTCTCGCTCGGAAAGTCGAAGACGAGATGGCCAGCGCGTGCGACGGCGCGGAACTTGCCGCCATGCGCGAGGGCGATGACGCGCTCGATGACGGCCGGGTTGAAGATGGCCCGGGCTTCGACCTGGTCCGAGGCGCGGAGGCGGTAGAGCGCGTCGAAGGCTTTCGGGCCGAGGTCCACGTCCTCGAGCAGGGTGCCGGTCGGGTCCTGCGGCCAGACGCTTTTGCGGGCGCGCAGGTGGGTGACGCCGTGGAGGCGGAGGGGCGCTTCGAGCACGATGACGAGGTGGTAGATATCGGGCGCGTCTTCGACCGACTCGACCCATTCGAACATCGAGAAGGTGAGGCCGCCGCGCTTGCCCTCGAAGCCGTCTTCGATCTGGCGCATGCTGGCGGCTTGCTCATTCAGCTTCGCCTTCTGCTCGGGCGTGCCGAGGATGTAGGTGTTGCCTTCGAGGAGCAGCCCGCTGTCGCGGACGATGGCAACGGCGTCGTCCATGCCGCCGGCCGCGTTCAGCTTGGCTGTTGCATCGCGCAGGATCGCGGGCGCCCAGCTTTGTTTCGCCAGCCATTCGAGGCCCTTCGGCGCGCCGCCCGGGGCGGGGACGTAAGCCACGCCGAGCGGCGCGGTGAGGCGGTTCATCGCCTCGGCCTTGAGCCCGACGCGGGCCTGAGCCTCGACCACGAGCTTCGCGAGCTGGCCGCGCACAAGGAAAAGCGCGATCGCCATGTAGGCAATGAACAGGAACGGGAAGAGCAGGAACTGCAGGAATTCCCAGCCGGCGCCATTCGGCAGAATGAATTCGAGCGCGAAGAAGGTGCCGCCGAAGGCGAAGAAGGCGGTCGTCATGGCGCGCGAGATGAGCTTGGTCTGGCGCGCGGGGTCGATAGAATCGACCTTCACCTTCTCAAGGATGGGGCGAAGCTCGGTTTGCGACCGGGCCCGGGCACCGGCGAAACCGGCATGTGTTTCGATCTCGGGCCAGTCCATGCTCATGCGACCGGGTTACAGTATCTGCGCGATTCGTGCGAGGGTCCCGGCCATGGCCCTATCCCCTTCCCTGATCGCGGCGCTGCGCGGATTGCGCGGCCGGTGCCCCGCCTGCGGGCGAGGACGGCTGTTTGCAGGCTACCTGAAGCAGGCGCCGGCGTGCACGGCCTGCGGGGCGGCGACGGGGGAGATCGAGGCGGAGGACGGGCCGCCCTGGCTGACGGTGCTCATGCTGGGGCCGCTGCTGGCGGCGCTGACCTTCATCGCGGCGCGGCATGAGGCCTGGCCGCTCTGGGCACGATTGGCCGGATTGGGCGCGTTTGCGATACTCGCCGTGCTGATCCTCCTGCCACGGATCAAGGGCGCCCTGATCGGCGTGCTCTGGGGAATGAGGCCGCGCAGCTAGGCGGGCGCGAGGCGTTTCGGGAACAGCGTGCGGCGAAGCGCATCCAGACTGTCCGTCAACGGACGGCGGTTCTCGACGATGTCCGCGCGCCAGGGCCGCTGGTAGCGGCGGATGCCGTGCGCGGCGCGGATGGCGTCGGGCGTAAGATGCCAGAGCGATTCCCATTCCAGCGTGATGAGGGGCGGTGTCTCGCGGCCGTGGACCCAGGCGCTGGTCATCGTATCCATCAGGATGGGATAGGCGAAGGCCGGAGCCAGCGCGCCCGTGGCGGCGGAAATGGCGAGGAACTGCGCCGAATAGGAATGGCCGAACTGCGCGAGCTGGAACGCCGAGATCGCCAGTTCGTGCAGCGAGGTCGTCTCGTAGCCGGCGGTGATGTGCCAGAGGTCGTGCGACTGCAGGATGCGGGTGTTGAGATAGTCGAGGGGTTTCGGCAGTTTCGACAGGCCGATGGAATCGCGGTCGAGCACTTCCAGATCGAACTTGTTGTCGACGATGAGATCTTGGAACGCGCGGCCGAGCGAGGCGGGCGGACACGCGGCGAGATCGTCGAGGCGGACATGGTCCGGGAGCGGACGGTTGGCGATCTCGGAGACGCCCGGCCAGAGGTATGACATCTCGGCCACGCGCGCGAGGAAGCCTTCCGGCGCGAGGCCGCCGAGCGCGGCAGAGCGCTGCGTGACCGCGAGGGCATCGAGCTTGCCCGCGGCGAGGTCTTCGGCGACCGCCCACCAGGCATCGAACAGGGCTTCGGGCGCCTCGCCCGGCGGCAGAGACAATGTACCGAGCGGAGCGGCCTTGACCGGAACACCGCACCAGCCGAGCGCCAGCGCGTCGTAGACTTCGCCGGTCCGGTCCGGCTCGAGGAAGGCCGTGCGGGCGAGCATGCCGGCCATGGCGGCGCGGTCTTCGGGGCGGGTCTTGCCCTTCTGCGATGCAAGCTGCCGGGCGAGGCGGCTGATTTCCGCTGTCTCCAGCGGCGCGCCAAAGCGCTTCAACGCGCACGGCTTCAAGTCTGCGTGTGTCATGGGCGTCTCCTCGCAGGCCAAACTAACCCGGATGCGCGGGCGATCAAGCGGCCAGCCAGACGGGCGGGGGCTACTCGTCCTCGCCGAACAGCGCGGGCTGCTGGCCACCGGGAGGCTTCAGGCCGACGCGCTCGTAGGCGAGTGGGGCGGCGACGCGGCCTCTTGGGGTGCGGGCGACATAGCCTTTCTGCATGAGGTAAGGCTCGATCACGTCCTCGACGGCATCGCGGGCTTCGGAGAGCGCGGCGGCCAGCGTGTCGGCGCCGACGGGACCGCCGGCATAGGTTTTGACGAGGGCGTGGAGGTAGCGCCGGTCGAGCGCGTCGAGGCCGTCGGCATCGATTTCGAGGCGCGTGAGGGCGCGGCCGGCGGCGGGCTTGTCGATGGGCTGGCCTTCGGCGTCCGCAAAGTCGCGCACCCGGCGCAGGAGGCGCAGCGCGATGCGGGGCGTGCCGCGGGCGCGGGAGGCGATCTCCACGGCGCCATCTTCCGTGATCGGAGCACCGAGCTTGCGGGCGGCGGCCATGACGATGCGGGCGAGCTCTTCGGGTTCGTAGAAATCGAGCCGGATGGGGATGCCGAACCGGTCACGAAGGGGCGTGGCGAGGAGGCCCGCGCGGGTGGTCGCGCCGACGAGCGTGAAGGGCGCAAGATCGAGGCGTACGGAGCGGGCGGCGGGGCCCTCCCCGATCACGAGATCGAGGGCGTAGTCCTCCATCGCGGGATAGAGGATCTCTTCCACGATGGCGGGGAGGCGGTGGATCTCGTCGATGAACAGGACGTCGTTCGGCTCGAGGTTCGTCAGGATCGCGGCGAGGTCGCCAGCCTTGGCGATGACGGGGCCGGAGGTCGCGCGGAAGCCGACACCCATCTCGCGCGCGAGAATCTGCGCAAGCGTGGTCTTGCCGAGGCCGGGCGGGCCGAAGAGGAGCACGTGGTCGAGCGCTTCCGAGCGCGCGCGGGCAGCGTCGACATAGACTTTCAGGTTCGACTTCGCCTTGCGCTGGCCGACATAGTCCTCGAACGTCTGGGGACGGAGGGCCCGGTCCAGCGCATCGGGCGCCTGCGCTTGCGAATCGGCGAGGGAGTCCTTGC
>JAIXVM010000145.1 GCA_027482995.1 Hyphomonadaceae bacterium
CCAACTGAAGGTTTCTGATTGAATGGCCATTCCCTACGTCCGCGGCATAGAGTTCGAATACGGCCGCGTTGATCGGGTCTCGCCGCTGATCCGCCGCGTCATTGCTAACAATCCCGGCCCGTTCACCTATATCGGCACCGGCGTTTACATCGTTGGTGAAGGCGAAGTCGCAGTGATCGATCCTGGCCCGATGTTGCCGGACCATTTCGAAGCGCTGAAGGCGGCGCTCGCGGGGGAGCGCGTCACGCATGTGCTCGTCACCCACGGCCATTCCGACCACTCGCCGCTCGCGGCCCCTCTGGCCGAGTGGGCAGGGTGCAAGACCTATTCGAAGCATGGCGGCATCCATACCGCAAAGGACGAACTCGGCAGCGAGGACGACCTGAAATTCAAACCGGATGTCGAAGTTCGGGACGGTACGGTGTTTTCGGGTCCGGGCTGGACGATCGACGTCATCGAGACGCCGGGCCACACAACCAACCATTTGTGTTTCGGCCTGCGCGAAGAGAATGCCTGTTTCTCCGGCGATCATATCATGGGTTGGTCCACGACAGTGGTCGCCCCGCCCGATGGCAACATGGGCGACTATATGCGCAGCCTGGAGAAGATCCGCCGCGCCGGTTTCGAAACGCTGTGGCCGACGCACGGTGATGCGGTCCGCGGCAAGGACTTCGTCGAGACGTTCATCACAGAGTACGGCAACCACCGCAAAGCCCGGGAGGCCTCGATCGTGGCGGAGCTTCGCGGCGGCGAGACGTCCATCCCGGCCATGGTTGCCCGGATGTACAAGGACGTGGACCTGCGTCTGCACCCGGCGGCTGCGATGAGCGTCCTCGGGCACATGCTCGACCTGATCGAACGCGGCCTGGTGGTGACGCCCGACAAGGCGCCGACCGTTCGCTCGAAGTTCGAGTTCGTGACCCAGCGCGCCTGACGGGCGCTCATCCTGCATTCACCGCAGCGCCTTAAGGCTTTGCAATCCGGCGCGTCTCTGGCAGCAAGAGGCATGCCTTAAGCTGAATCCAGGCAGCCTCGGCGCCACCGCGCGCCGCGCCGCCCCATCGAAATCCAGGAGACCTTCACCGATGATCACGCGCCGCTCCTTGCTCACCACATCGATCCTCGCCCTCGCAGCCCTTGGTCTTGCAGCATGTGGCGGGGGAGGGGCGAAGGAGAAGCCGGGGGACGTGCCGACCTTGCGGCGCGGCATCTCGGCGAAGGTCGACACGCTCGATCCGCACAAGTCGTCGGCGCAATGGGAAAACATCGTCATCGGCGACATGCTGATCGGCCTGACCACCGATGACGCCGCCGGCAAGCCGATCCCCGGCATGGCGACAAGCTGGGAGATCGACCCCACGGGCACGGTCTGGACTTTCAAGCTCGGCGATTATGTCTGGTCGGACGGCGTGCCGGTCACGGCGAACGACTTCGTGTTCGCTCTGCGCCGCATCCAGGACCCGGCGGTTGCGTCGCAGTACGCCTCGATGCTCTGGCTGATCAAGAATGCGGAGGAAGTGAACTCCGGCGCCCTGAAGCCCGAAGAGCTTGGCGTGCGCGCCATCGATGACAAGACGCTCGAACTGACGCTCGAATATCCCGCGCCTTACCTGCCGGGCCTGCTCAGCCACTACACCACCTTCCCGGTGCCGCAGCATGCCGTCGAGCAATTCGGCGATGCCTGGATCCAGCCTGAAAACATCGTGGTCAACGGTCCCTACAAGCTCGTCTACTGGCGCACCGGCGACCAGCTGGTGGCCGAGAAGAACCCGACCGGTTTCGGCGCCGCCGAGGCCTGCTTCGACCGGGTCGCCTATTTCGAGATCGAGAACGAAGCGGCCTATGAGAACAAGATTGCGGCCGGCGAACTCGACATCAACAACGTCTTTTCGGGTCCGCGCAAAGCGGAGCTCGACGCAAAGTTCCCCGGCTGGCCGCGGACGTTCCCGGGCCTGCTGACGACCTATTGGTCCTTCAACCAGACGAAAGCGCCGTTCAACGATGTGCGCGTCCGCAAGGCGCTCGCCTTGTCGCTCGACCGCGAGTTCATGGTGCGCAACGTGCTGACGCCCGGTTTCCAGCCAGCCTATGCGTTCGTTCCGCCCGGCATCTCCAACTATGACGTGACCCGCCCGCAGATCAGCTGGAAAGACACGCCGCGGCCTGAGCGCCTTGCCGAAGCGAAGCGCCTGCTCGAGGAAGCGGGATATGGTCCAGACAAGCCGCTGAAGTTCGAGTTCATACACCGCTCGACCGGCGACAATCCGAAAGTCGCGCCGGTGGCTCAGCAGAACTGGTCCGAGATCGCGCCGTGGGTTCAGCCCGTGATCGTCAAGCAGGACACGAAAGTGCTCTACGGCCGCCTGCGCCAGACCGACTTCGAGATTTCAGACGGCGCCTGGCTCGCGGATTTCGACGATCCGATCAACTACCTCTACCTGCTACAATCGACGACCGGCCAGCAGAACTATGGCAAGTATTCCAATCCCGAGTATGACGCCCTGCTGACGCGTTCGAATCAGGAACTCGATCTTGCCAAGCGCGCCGAAATCTTCGCCGAGGCCGAGGCGCTCATGCTGGACGAGTATCCGATCACGC
>JAIXVM010000164.1 GCA_027482995.1 Hyphomonadaceae bacterium
TCTCGAGACGGAGCACCTTGGCGCCGGTGACCAACTCGACGCACGGACGGCGGAGCGCGCGCGAAACCATCTTCCGTGCATCGGACTTTGCCTGTCTGAGGCAGGGAAACCCGCCGCAAGTGCGGCAACGCAGGCAGGCGCTTTCCGGTACGTTCGCGTCGTTGCGTTCCACCGCGACCGGCATCTCGAACGGGCGCAGGCCCTGCAACGTCAGCCGGCTTTTCAGCTCCTTGATTTCGGGATCGTGCGCGAGCGGTGGGTGCGTGTAGGGCGGCGCATCGGCGTCGTCTGTCAGGTCCGACCCGCGCTTTCCGTGGACGTTCCAGAGCGCTTCCGCTTCGGTGTAATAGTCGGCCAGGTCTTCATACCGGATCGGCCAGGCAGGCGATACCTTTCCGCCGTAATGAACCGTTTCCTCGAAATCGAGTTTGCGGAACCGATACAGTGCGGCGCCGTAGAAAATGGTGTTGCCGCCGACCCAGTAGTGTATGTTCGGCTGGAAGGTCCGGCCCTTACGATCCTTCCATGTTTCCTTGGCCTTGTACTTGTGGCGAAGGAACACCTCTTTGGGGTTCCAGTTGTCGGGCTCAACCGGCAGGTGCTCCCCGCGCTCCAGAATGAGGATCGATTTACCTGTTTGAGCCAGCCGCTGCGCCAATGTCGCACCGCCGGCGCCGGACCCAATGATAACGACGTCATAGCTCTTGTCTGCTCGGCTCACGTCCGTGTCCGGAGCTTCCATTTCATTCGCCGACATAGTATTTCTCCGCAGCTGATCGCGTGAAGGCACGCATGAGGGGTTCGGGTAAGAAGCGCATGAGGGCCGCCGCAAGTTTCGGTGCCATACCAGGGACTACGATCTCATGACCCTTTTGGTTACGCGCCCAAGCTTCTGTCGCAACTTCTTCAGCAGTCTGAGCAAACTGGCGGGTGGCGCCGTTGTCGGCCACCGGAATGCCATTGGCGGCCTGGAACTCTGTCGCCACAAAGCCCGGCAGGACAGCAGTGACATAGACCCCACGGCTGCTGACTTCGGCGTTCAAGGATTGCGAGAACTTCAAGAGGAATGACTTTCCGGCCGGATAAAGCGTGTTGCCTTTTCCTCCCGAAGAGAGCGCCGCAATCGAGCTAATGTTGATAATGCGGCCCCAGCGCTGGGCCAGCATGCTGGGCAGAAACGCATGCGTGAGAGCCGTGGGGGCAGTTACGGTAAGCTCGAGAAAGGCACGTTGCTGCGCGAACGACGTGCCTGCGTAACCCTTCGGAACCGTCGCGCCGGCATTGTTGACGAGCGCGTCCACACATGGGCGTCTGGACAGTATATACGGGGCAAGTCCCTCCGCCGACCCTGGTAAGGAGAGGTCTTGAGGAAAGACGTCCACCTCGGATCCCGCGTGTCTCAGCTCGTTGGCAAGCGCCTCCAGCCGATCAACGCGTCTCGCAACAAGACCAACATTGTGGCCCTTTTGCGCAGCCAGACGTGCCATCGCCGCCCCTATTCCCGATGATGCGCCGGTGACGAGGATGTATCGCCGTACTGCCATTTCCAAGGTCTCCCCTCGCCCACCAAGCGCGGTTTTCTGGCTCGGACGGGCTACATTCCAGTTTGCAAATTCGGAGTCAGGTTCCGCGCAACCGGATCAATCCAGCTCAACATGGCCGGTCGTCGCCATGACGCCGCCCGAAGACTCATGCAGCACGAACCCGTCCTCATCGCCGTAGGCGTTTTCCCATGGCGCTGTTTTCAGAACGCGCGCCGTCTCTTCGTAGCCGGCGTTCCACCTGGCCCGTATACCAGTCGTGCTGAAATCGAGGTCCTTGGCGTGGTTCTCGCCGTGAATTGCGGGCGCAAGCAAGCGAACAACATGCATGCGCACGAGGCAACCATGCTTCATCAGTTCACGGATTTCAGGCGTGCGATCCGATTCTGGAATAGCACGCCCGAGCTGTGCCACGACGTGGCGTAGTTGGTGCAGCTGCTGCTGGCGGCGAATGTGGTTCGCCGCCCGGCTGGAGTATTGAAGATCCTTCTGACGGTTGAAGACTTGGTTGAGGGTCGTTGGTTCTTCGCCATTCGGGTTCCAGATATGGACCGCGAAGATCAGGGAATTCTTCCGGTTCGTATCATCGAAAACTGCCTCGACCGGCGTATTCGAAAGGATGCCGCCATCCCAATAGAGTTCGTCGCCGATACGCACGGCTGGAAAGGCTGGCGGAAGCGCGCCGGACGCCATGATGTGCTTGATCGAGAGCGTCTCGTCGCGGGTGTCAAAATAGCGCATTTCGCTGGTCCGTACATTCGCTGTGCCCACCGTTAGACGCGGCCTGACCTCGGCGACGAGGTCGAAGTCAACGAGTTCATTGAGCGTTTTTTCGAGCGCCGCCGTGCTGTAGTAGCCGGCCTTTTCTGCGCCGAGCGGAATGTGCGCGCCGGCGAAAGCCAGGGGATTTGGCGTAAAGAAGCCTTTCAGGCCTTGCGTCATCGTCAGCATGTTGGCGGCCGCGGAGCCCATGCCGGGCATCCTGGACATCATGTCGGATATCGGGCCGCGATCCATGCGGCGCCAAAACTCGTGCATCCGAGCGACACGGTTTTCGGGTGCGTTGCCCGCGATGAGCGCCGCATTGATCGCGCCGATGGATGTACCGATCACCCAGTCGGGTTCAAGCCCCGCTTCATGCATAGCTTGGTAAACGCCCGCCTGGTACGCCCCGAGCGCGCCGCCGCCCTGCAAGACCAGCACAATCTGTCCAAGTGTTCGCGGATCGCGCGAAAGTGTCGGCGCCGATGTCGTATTCAGCGCCGTAGAGGGGGCGCGCTTCGCTTTTCGGGTCTGTTTAGCCATGTCATCTACCTTGAAAGTAATCTGGACTTCTGTCCGTTGCCGGTCGCGCAAGGCGGCAATGCGCTGCGTTCACAAGTGACTACGACGCGCCGGCACCTCGGGTTTCAACAAGCGGAGCTATTTTTTGCTGAAGAAGTTCGCAGTTCAGCGGCCCCGTAGCCGCGCGTCTTCAAACGGCCTCCGGTAGTCTTTTCGCTGCGAGATGGGCGCCGAGCGCACTGATGGTGATCGCCAGAAGGATGCCCATGATGTGCCAAGATGTGGGGGCGTTTGTGACGCGCGCCAAAGCCTCAGCCACAAACGCTGCAGTCAGGAAGGCTGCACTGAAGGTCAGCGCGACCATTGCGGCCGCCAAGGTTTCGCCTCGGCGCACCGGCCCGAGTATCACAAAGAGGCCGAGGACGCCCAGTGCGCCCGACGCCCCACCGATGAGCTTCATCAGCGCCAGATACAAAGGCCGCGAGGCATCCAGCGCCGCAGAAGGCATCGCCGCCGCGTGAAAAGGCAGGAAGTCGTGAACGGTCGCGTAAAGCGTCCCGAACAGGATCAGAAAGACGCCCAAAGCCGCGAACATCGCGATGCTGGCCCAGCGAAACATAGTGTGCATGGTTTAACCTCTCGTCGGTTGCCTGGTTTCGTCCGCGCGCTCAATGCGCCGTCCAGCCGCCGTCCATGGGCAAGGACGTCCCGGTGATCTGCGCGGCGGAGTCCGTGCAAAGGAAGGCCGCGAGCGCACCGAGTTGCGCTGTCGTGACGAATTGTTTGGTCGCCTGCGCGGCAAGCAGCACGTCGCGGATGACCGCTTCTTCGCTGATCCCCCTTGCTTTCGCAGTATCGGGGATCTGCTTCTCGACAAGCGGAGTAAGTACATAGCCGGGGCAAATTGCGTTGCACGTGATGCCATGTTCGGCGCCTTCCAGAGCGATGGTCTTTGTGAGACCCAGAACGCCATGCTTCGCGGCGACATACGCGGACTTGAACGGAGAGGCGACCAACGCATGGGCCGAAGCCACATTGATGATCCGCCCCCACTTGCGCGCTTTCATCTCCGAGAAGGTCTCGCGCGTCAGATGAAAGGCACTGGAGAGATTGATCGCGATGATCGCATCCCATTTTGCGATAGGAAACTCTTCGATCGGCGCCACATGCTGGATGCCGGCATTGTTCACAAGGATATCGACTGAGCCGAGTGTGGTTCGCGTTTTGGCGACGAGATCGGCAATCTGCTCGGGCTTCGACATATCCGCGCCGTGGTAGCCAATCTTGACGCTGTGATCGGCCGCCAGTCGCTTCTGGATCGCTTCGATTTCACCCTTGTCGCCAAAGCCGTTCAGCATGACCTTGGCGCCGGACGCGCTGAGCGCTTCAGCAATTCCAAGGCCGATGCCGCTGGTTGACCCAGTGACGATGGCAACTTTTCCATCAAGTGTTCGCATTTGAAATAGTCCTTTCGCGAGAGAGTGAAGTTCCAAGAGCAGCCCCGAGCACGAGCGCAAAGGCGGCTGCAATGACACATCCGGTCCAGCCGTATTGGGTGAAGATGAGGCCGAGCAGGTGCGCGCCTGTCAGTCCCCCGAGATAATAGAAGGCGAGATAAAGCCCGCTCGCGGCCGCCTTATTGGAGGCAGCCGCGCGCGTGACGAATCCGGTGGCCGCGGCCTGGGCAAAGAATGTTCCGGAGCCGAGGAGCGCGAGTCCCGTCAGAACGAGCGGAAGGTTAGCTGATAAGGTCAACGCCAGACCCAGCGCTGCGCCCAGAAGCGCGACCGTGATGGTTGGGCCAGCTCCCCACCGCCGCGCTGTCTCGCCAGCAAACGGTGTGGTCAGAAGCGCAAGCAAGAATACGAGATATACAAGTCCCAACAGCCTTGCCGGTAGCGAAAAGGGCGTGTCGATAAGGACAAAGTTTACGTAGGAGAATGCGCCAATGAAGGCGAACAGGATCAAAAAGCCGATGGTAAAGCTTACCCGCAGATCCCGTGTTCCAAAATGCATCCGGAGAGCATCCAGAGACGACCGCTGCGGCTGCATCAAAGCCGGGATAACCGGTGCGCGGGATAGCGTAGCTGCAACGAGAACAGCGCCAGCAAGATTCAAAGCGGCGAAGACATAGAAATTCGCTTCGACTCCTGCGCCGTCAGCGATACCCGCCGCGATCATCCGTCCAAAGAGGTTGCTCGCGACATTTCCGGTGACATAGGCCGCAAAGGCAGCAGGGGACGCGCTGGTGGTGCATCGCTCTCCAAGATGGGCAAGTGTCAGTGTGAAGGCCGCCGACATACACAAGCCTTGCGCGATGCGCAGCGCGGTGAATGTTGTGAGGTCGTCGGCCACTGCCAACAGCGCGGTCGGAACAGAAAGTAGTGTCAGGCTGACGATGATGCCGAGCCGTCGGGGTATCCGGGCATTGAAGAACGCGACGAGGAGACCCGAAATGGCCATTCCAATGGTCGAGGCGTTCACCGCTGCGCCCATTTCAGCTGGCGTTGCGCTGTACTTCTCAGCGAGCGCGGGCAGAATGGCTTGGGTGGCAAACAGGTCTACCACGGTCAGAAAGGCGGTCAGTCCGATAACGGACAGATTGAACCATGCCGGAGGGAACAGTCTGGCCAAGGTCGCTTTAATGCTCGGCCGCGTCGAGAAGGTCATGGCGTCAACTCTTTCAGCAGGAAAAACCGGAGGCGTTGGACATCAACGCCTCCGGAGAACAATGCGGAAACCTCCGCAACCAATGAGTCGGTGTTACATCGACTGGTCGGCAGGCGCCGCCGGCGGCAGGATGTCGGAAGAGATGAGGATCGCGCGGTGGCGCGATTCATTCTTCCACCAGTGCGAAGTTGCGCCGGATTCGGCGACGACTTCACCCTTCTTGTGGATGATAGGTACCGAGCAGCTGCTGCGATATTCCGTGACCTGACCTTTGATCACGTAAATGTTTGCCGGACGAGCCTCGTGCGAGTGCCATGGAACCACGCCGCCGGGCTCGATAACGAGGCGGCGAAGGCGCAGGGCGCGGCCGGGAATGTCATAGCCTTCGCCGAGGTCGATCGAGGCGATGACGGTATCTGTTACCAGGCTGGGCACCATCGGACCTGGCGGTGTAACATCCACGCCAGCTTTTCCGGCGGGGCACTCCCCTGCGAAGGCAGGGGCAGCAATCAACGCCGCAGCCGCAAGGGCGAGCACGTTGAGGCGAAGGAATGATTTGGCCATTTTCTAGAAGTCTCCAAGTGTTTCGTCGAGCCGGCCAGGGAATGCGTTCGCGCGCCCATGCTCAGCTGCGATGGAGTTCGGCGCAGCGTTGACTTTGGTTACACCGCTGTGTCCAAAAAATTCGGAACGTCTTGGTTTCTGACTGAGTTTACCGTCGACCCAAATGCGATTGGTTTCAAAGTGCATTGCTCGTTGATCCGGTGGCGAGAAGAACCAAGACGAGCGGTTTGCCTGACCCAATGAGAAGGAGCCTCAGATCTGAACCCGCAACCGTCGTCCGGAATCTGATTTAATCGCAGCTCGGAACAGACTTGCCCGTTTGCTGGATCGTCCGACGCGAGACCTTCTCTCTCCATTTGCTCAAACGGGCGGCGATGTCTCGAGCGCATCATCAGTATATCTGGTAGGCCTTGGTTGAATAACTGCGGGCACAGTCTTTCTCCGACGAAGAGGTTGCTGAGAGAATTGCAGGCCTGAGCGCCCTGCCCCGCACTCTGCGCTTTCCCGTTCCGCTGCCATCAACCAAACAAGTGTCACGTTGGTAATCTACGCACTTGGGGTATTGGGCTTGTTTTTCAAGCGCAGCCACTTTGGAGGTCCTGATGACTGTGACGCATACTTCGGACAGCAGTTCGGCGCCCCGCGCTCGCGGGCTTTGGGCCACGCTTTTCGCTGCAGTCGCGGCACTTTGGATAACAGCGCAGGCCGCGTATGCTGAAGGCGCACCCGATTTGGTGATCGTCAACGGTACCGTGCTCACCATGGACCGGGATAAGCCGCGTGCGGACGCCATTGCAGTGGAAAATGGCCTGATCACCTATGTCGGAAGCACCCGGCAGGCCCGCGCACTTGCCGGCCCCGCGACACAGGTGATCGACGCGGCTGGGCGTACGATCGTGCCAGGGTTCATCGACACTCACATGCATCCGCGCGCGCAGTTTGAAGAGCTGGGCGTCTATGGACGGCTGGATCTGACACCCGAGGCAGGCGTATTCACTCGGGCCGACCTCGAAGCCAAGCTGCGCGCAAAGATTGTTGTCACGCCGCCAGGCCAATTGATCGTCGGCTCGCGCTATCAGGACGATCTGATCGGAGGACATCCGACAGCTGCAGAACTTGACGCAATTGCGCCCGACCATCCAGTTATCCTCATTCATTCGAGCGGACATCGCCGCTCGGTGAATTCAGCAGCGCTCGCGGCAGCGGGTATCACCGATGCAACACCCGATCCACCCGGCGGAGCGATTGAGCGCGATGCGGCTGGAAAGGCGACTGGGATCATCCTGGAATCGGTCCCAGGGTTCGAGCCGCTTTATGATGCGCAGCCGAAACCAAGCCCTGCGGACGAATTGGAAGCGTTCCGCCGCGAGTTTCGGATGTTTCTCTCGCACGGTATCGTTGGCATCGGCGACGCTGGCGCCGCGCCGGAAAAGGTCGACATCTACCGCACGCTCCTGCGCGAGGGGCTTCCTGTGCGGATCTATGTGATGATGTCGTCCGGCTCGATCGACTGGCTTCTGGCCAATCGAACCCTGCCCGACTGGCAAGTACCGGGGCTGACCTTGAATGCTGTCAAGCTGTTCCACGGCAACTCCCTCTCGGGACGAACTGCGCTGCTGTATGAACCCTATGCGCACGATCCGGACTATTTCGGCCTCGCCCCGCGCCGTAGCCAAGAGGAGATCACTGCGCTGATACGCCGGGTGCATGACGCGGGACTGCAGGTGGCCATCCATTCCAATGGCGACCGCGAGATCGACCTGACGTTGGACGCTATCGAGGCTGCACTCATAGCTAATCCGCGCACTGATCATCGCCACCGCATCGAACATGGCAGCGTGGCGCCGATCGAGATCCTCGAACGGATGCGGGCGCTGGGCGTAGCCTTGGCGCCACACTCGTACATCCTGAATCACGGGGAGAAGCTCGAAGATTTCGGGCAGGCGCGGTTCGATCACATTGAACCCAATCGCTCTGCGCTGGAACTTGGCATACTCATCGGAGGCAATTCGGACCACTCCGTCAGTCCGCCTATTGTGATGCAGCGCATCGAAAGCCTCGTCACCCGCAAGGCTCGCAGCAATGGAAAGATCTATGGTCCGAGCCAGCGCGTTTCGGTGGAGCAGGCGCTACAAATCTGGACGTTGGGCAGTGCCACCTTGCAATTCGAAGAGGACACCCATGGTTCTCTCCGCGTCGGCAAGCGCGGGGATATGGTGATCCTGTCAGCCGATCCCCTTCGCATCGATCCGGAAGACCTCGAAACCATTCAGGTCGACTATACGATTATCGACGGCAAGGTCGCGTTTCGGCGCGCGCATGATGGCCTGGAAGAACAGTTCGGCTGGTTTGGGCGATCGGCGCCTTGAGCAGAAACGCCGAATGCGGCTCAGTCAGGAAGCTTGCGGCGAAAGTAGACGGCCGACGTAACAACCAGCACCAAGCTGAGTACTGATGTTATGTAGGCTCCGGTCATGAAAAACCGTACCCAGTCCAGATCGGCCGCACCGAAGTTTTTGTAGAGCAGCAAGCCGACCGATGCCACATAACCACATGCGTCGGCGAGATAAATGAGAAAGCCGGTCGTACCGACATGACGTGAGGCGGCGATCAACCGTTCAAAGAGAACGGCATTGTAGGGCGTATAGCAAACATAAAGGCCCGCCCCGATTATGATCATCCATACCAGTCCATCGATCGCCTGAAGCTGGAAGGCAAACGTGGCGAGCCCGATGGCGGCAGCGCCCAGCGCCATCATCCAATGGGTGAGAAAAAAGGCCGTTCGGTTTCCGCGGATCGCGATCATTGCGCCGAGAGCGATGAGCGCGATCACTGCCACGGGAACTTCGCTGAGCGCAAAAACACCGGCGTCATCGCCACGGCCCAGTTCGCGCCACAGCTCTGCGGCAAAGTTATCACGAAAGTCGCGCGCTGCGGTGAACAACATATAGGCCAGGATGAGGACGAGAAGTCCGGGGCCATAGGCACCGAGAAAGTTCCGGCGCGCCGCCTTGTCCATCGGGGCGCGGGGCGAGCGGGCGGCTTCATCGTCTGCGCTCTGTACCGGTAGCAGTGACAGCCCCCAAACGGATAAGGCCAAAAGCGGAAAAAACATCGCCCCCGTGACGGCCGGCATCCAGTATTCTGATACCTCAAGGGTCTGCATGGTCCACACGCCGACGCCCTTCACAATCCCAGATGAAAGAATGAAGCTCGCACACAGGATCGCGCCGAGCGCTTCAGTCTGGCGGCGTCCCTCAAGATATGAAAACACGAGGCCCCAGATCAGTCCGAGCGGCAATCCGTTGGCGAACATCGCGGCGACTTTGAATGGCGCAGGCACAAGTGCGAACACGACCAGCGCAAGCCAGGACAATCCGATCAATGCAAGGATTGCGGCGGCGCGTCCCGTGCGGCCAAGTTCCGCAATGACCTTAATACCGATCGCCTTGGACAGCGCATATCCGATGACTTGCGCTATCACGAGCGCGATCTTGAAATTGAGCGCATAAGCCCACCCTTCCGGGGCATCGAAAGTGGCTGCTGTGAAAGGCTTGCGGAACGCGTACATCGCAAAATATGCGCTGAACGCCGCGACGCCTCCGAGAACGATCACGCCGACCGTTGTCCAACGCTGTTTGTATGCGTCCGGCATTGCTTATCCCCTTGCGCCGCTGCGGGCGATTTAGCATGGTCACGCGTACTCAAGACAGTCACTCGCGTCGAAAAGAGTCTTTTTCGCAGAGGCGCTTGAGAGTCGGCCTCATGAGGCAAGATACGCCGCGCAACCATAACACCGGATGGAGAGACCATGGCCTATGATCTTGCGATCGTCGGGGCTGGAATTGTCGGATTGGCGCATGCTGTGGCGGCGCTTCGGCGCGGTTTGAAAGTGGTGGTGCTCGACCGCGAGGCGCGCCCGATCGGCGCCTCGATTCGAAACTTCGGGTTCGTGACAGTGACCGGCCAGAGGCGCGGCGATACCTGGCGGCGCGCGAAACGGTCGGCGGAGGTCTGGGCAGAGCTGGCGCCTCGTGCAGGCATTGCGATCGAGCAACGCGGACTCTGGGTTCTTGCCCGCCGGCCGGAGAGCGTGGCCGTGCTCGAAGCATTCAAGGCCACGGAAATGGGAGAAGCCTGCGAATTGTTCAGTGCGGCGCAGGCGCGCTCTCAACTCAACGGTTTGCAACCGGACCAGCTGAGCGCTGCGCTGCACAGCACTGCTGATGTACGTGTGGAGAGCAAGGAGGCGCTGCCACGGCTGATCGCGTTGCTCGAGGGCGAAGGCGTCAAGTTCAAGTTTGGCGTTGCCGTGCACGGAGTTGATCCGCCGCGGCTTGAGACAGCCCGCGGCCCTGTCGTCGCCGAGGCGGCCATCGTCTGCCCGGGCGACGATCTCTCCAGCCTGTTTCCCGAAATCTACGAGCGACGCAGCGTGACACGGTGCATCTTGCAAATGCTGCGCCTCGCGCCGCCCGCCACGCGCTTGCCGGCACCGGTGATGTCGGATCTCAGCCTTGTGCGGTATCGCGGTTACGCTGACTTGCCTGAGAGCGCAGCGCTCCTGGCTCGTCTTGAGCTTGAACAGGCAGACTGTCTGAAGCACGGCATCCATCTGATCGTGGCTCAAAGCGCCGATGGATCTCTCGTTGTGGGTGACAGTCATCACTACGCGTCCTCGCCCGATCCCTTCGCAGACAGCGACGTCGAAGATTTGATCTTGCAGGAAACACGCGCTGTACTTGGCGCGGCGCCGCCTGTGCGGTCGCGCTGGACGGGCACCTATGCGAGCGCTGCGCAGGATATGTTTTGTGAAGCGCCATGCAACAAAGTACGACTGGTTGTGGTGACGAGCGGCACCGGCGCTTCAACTGCGTTCGCCATCGCCGAAGAAACCATGGATGGTCTCTTTGGCGCTGCCGCCCCACGGCCATTCCCATGAAGCTGAAAGCGGTGATTTTCGACTGGGCCGGCACGATGGTGGATTTCGGGTCGTTGGCGCCCGTGCTGGCGATGCGGGATGTCTTTGCGGCCGAAGGCGTAGCGCTCGAAGACCACGAAATCAGGGCGGGAATGGGTCTTGCGAAACGGGATCATGTCGCTGAGCTTTTTGCATTGGCGCGTGTTCAAATGGCATGGCTATCCAGCAAGGGTTCACACGCAACAATCACGGATGAAGAGCGGCTCTTCACAGCGCTCGAGCCGGCTATGGCTGCAGCTGGGTTGGCGCGCGCGACGCTTATCCCGGGCGCTGCGCACGCGGCCTCAGCGCTGCGCACGGCCGGTGTGAGGATTGGCTCCACAACCGGCTATACCCGTGAGATGCTGAAGCCCATCCTTCAGCGGGCAGCCGAACTGGGCTACTCGCCCGATGTCGCCGTCTGCGCAGGTGAAGCCATGCGAGGGCGCCCCGCCCCGTTCATGATCTGGCGCGCGCTGGAGGTGCTGGATGTGTGGCCAGCGCGCGACGACGTCGTTAAGGTAGATGACGCACCCGTCGGTATCCAGGAAGGAAAGAACGCCGGATGCTTTACGATAGGCGTCGCAGCCAGCGGGAATGGCATGGGGCTCGACCTTTCGACTTATCAGGCTTTGCCGGAGGCCGTGCGGCGCGCGAAGCTTCATATGGCGCGAGAAGAGCTTGTTGCCGCTGGCGCCGATCTGGTGATCGATAGTGTCGCCGATCTTTGCCCAGCTTTGTCAGCGCGCGGGATGATGTAAGGTCCTCAACCGGCCCACGACTTCACGCAACGAGTTACCAAGACAAGATATTCGGGGACATCGCATTTGAAGTCAGACGCCGTGCCTCGAAGTATCTATTTCAATCGCAAAAACACGGGGTTTGAGTAAAACCACAAGTCTTCCCAAGGATCTTCCCCTGTCGGGTCAGCGGAAGGTTCAAGTTCAATTGTGTTGGTGCCGCGAACGCGAATGTAAGCGTCTGTTGAAAGTACTCCAAGGTCGAAAGACATGGTGAGAATTTCGCCGTCTGCCGTCCAGTCGCTGGCTGTGAAGCGCTTTACCACTCTAGTGGTTGAATTGGTGTCGGCTTCGCGGACTGCGCGCGCACCTGAAACTTCGCCGACAATCAGATCGACGCGCGAGACCATGGGCGTGTGTCCGGCTGCGTTCGCCGCTGCTGGATCTCGCATGCGAATGGAGATCCTGACTGGCTCGGCCGGACCCAAAGCGAGCGTTTCGCCCATTTGCACACTCGACTGGCCAGCGGATACCACGACGTCCAGTTCGGAGACGAGATCGCCAGTGGTCACGAAGACCCGTCCCGAACGAAGGCCGTCAACTATGTCGCCATATTCGCGGCGAGCCAAAACATATGTCTTCGAGTATTCGCCGGGCCAGAAATCGCTTCCCCCTTCAGTGTAGTGCCTGTGCGAGTCAGACGTCGACGTCACCCACCAGCCGCGGCCTTCTCCGAGCATCGAATCCCAGAAGCCGCCAAGGCGGGCCGTCATTTGGTCAAAGCCGCCAAGCGTGGGCGAACGAGAATACCCGCCTCTCGCTCCGGTCGGATCTGCCGCGCCGAATGGATTGAGGCCGCTGGCCTGATGGCCTGGCGCACCTTCCATCCCGATCGCAA
>JAIXVM010000092.1 GCA_027482995.1 Hyphomonadaceae bacterium
GTCCCGGATGAGCGCGTTCGCGCACGACCTGCCCGACGCAACCGCCGTGTTCTCGCACTTCGTGGCGATCAACGCACTGTGCGGGTTCCTCGAAGATGATGACCGCGTGACGGTGTTCCGGCCGGGGCATTGCTCCATAACCCGTCTCGAGCGACGGGATGGACGGCTGCGCGTCGCAGAATACGGAAGCGAAGCCGCCACCCGCGTGCTATGAGCCGCCCTCATGGGCAGACCTATTCTCACACCGCAGGAAATGCGCGCCGCTGAACAGGCGGTGTTCGATGCGGGCACCGACAGTTTGGTGGTCATGCAGCGCGCCGGCGAAGCGGTCGCCGAGTTCGTTCACGCGCACTGGCCGGATGGCTTGATCCAGGTGCTGTGCGGTCCGGGCGGCAATGGCGGCGACGGATTCATTGCGGCGATGATCCTCGCCAAGCGGTGGCGCAAGGTTCAGGTGTTTTGCGCTGTGCCGGTCGATCAGCTGCGCGGGGACGCAGCCAAGGCCGCTGCGCTCTGGGACGGGCCGGTGGGCACACTCGAAGCCGCGCTGACCGCGCCGCATGAATTGGTGCTGGACGCGCTCTATGGCGGCGGGCTGGCGCGTCCGCTGGACGGCGCCGCTGCTGCGCTCGCCGAACGCGCGGCGCGGGTGATTTCGGTGGATGTTCCGTCCGGCCTCGACGGATTGTCGGCGAAGCCGCTCGGGCCATGCTTTCGCGCCGAAGGCACGATTACTTTCGCCGCGCTCCGCCCGGCACATGTGCTGCTACCGGGATCGGCTTATTGCGGCGCCGTGATGGTCGCCGATATCGGTGTGCCAACGCCGACCCGCGCCATGGAGAACAGTCCGGCGCTCTGGGCGGCTGATCTGCCGGGGCCGGGGCAGGGCGATCACAAGCATCAGCGCGGCCATCTGAAAGTCGTCAGTGGGCCGATGAGTTCGACGGGCGCGGCGCGTCTCGCGGCCCGGGCAGGGCTGCGGGCGGGGGCTGGGCTGGTCACTATGCTCTCGCCGCCGTCTGCCATGATGGTCAACGCGGCGCATCTGACCGCCATCATGCTCTCGTCCGTAGACGGAGCAGACGATATTCTGGCCGCCGCGCAGAAGGCCAGCGCGGTGGTCATCGGTCCGGCGGCGAGCGTGACACCACAAACCCGGGCGAACGTTTCGGCGGTGCTGAAATCACCGGCGCGCTGCGTCCTGGACGCCGATGCGCTCACCGTGTTTGCAGATGACCCGGCGGCCCTGTTTGCGATGCTGCGCCCGACTGATGTGTTGACGCCGCATACGGGCGAATTCGAGCGTCTGTTCGGCGGCGTCCTTGCATCCGCACCCAACAAGATTGAAGCGGTTCGCCTCGCGGCCGCCAAGGCGGGCTGCGTCGTGCTGCTGAAGGGCGCCGATACCGTGATTGCGGCGCCGAGCGATCATGTCGTGGTCAATACGCACGCGACGCGCTGGCTCGCCACGGCTGGCTCAGGCGACGTCCTTGCCGGCATCCTTGCGGGTTTCCTCGCGCAGGGCGTTGACACGTTGCTCGCCGCCGCGATGGCCGCCTGGATTCACGGCGAAGCCGGACGGCGTGCGGGTGCGGGGCTGATCGCGGAAGATCTGGAACTGCAGTTGCCCGGAATATTGAGCGCGCTGCATGGTGGGGCGCTTTAGGTGTTTATCGGTCAGTATCCCGCAAGTCGTCCCATGGGCCGGCCTTCGATGATCTGATCAAGGTACTCACTCATCCCGTAACCGACTTTTCCGTCACAGTGATATTCAGTCATCGCTTCGGTGATGCGCGTCGTCAGGGCTTGCCCGTCCGGCGTGGTGCGCCGGTTGCGAAGCGGGATGAGCGAGAGAACCTTGCCCGTGACGGTATAGCTCTTGCCCGACTTGGTCCGGACTTTTGCGGACAGGTCGGTCTGGTACTCGTTCGCGTCCCAGCTGCTTGTGAGATCACACGCAATGATGTCGTCATAGACGCCGTCGCGGTACACCATCCCGCTGGGCCGGGCGCCGCCTGCGCCGTCGCTCATCACGTTGAACATCATGCCGAAGTCCGGGCCGAAATTCATCGGACACCAGCGATACCATTCGATGGCTTGCCAATGGCGCGGCCCCCAGGACTTGTCGCGCAGGCCATGTCCATCGATGTCGAGGCGCTGACCGTCGCACTCGATGAAGCCCTTGGCGGCGCAGTGCTGTTCGTAGTGTGCCTTGGCAAATGACTTTTCCCGATCGACCTCAATCGGCGATCCGTCTGCCTTGAGGATCTCGCCGCCATACATGGGCGAGAGGCCTGTGTAGGTAATGTCCATCCGGCAGGGCAGGCGCGGATTGCTCCGGAACGCGACCTTCGGATCGGACATCTGGAGCGGATCCTTCATCACGAGGAGATCGCCCGCATAGGTGACCCGAAGTGTCTTGAACGGCTCGATGACTTCGATCTTGAGCCCGCCGGCGTTCATCTCGGCGTTGCCCGCGATTTCAGGCCGGGCAAACATGAACCCGACGCGGCCATCCGGGAAATAGACGCACATCGACATCTCGGCATAGTTCTGGTTCGGACGGTTCCCGATCCGGAACCAGGCGCCGGCGCGTTTGCCCGCGTCGAACACGTTGAAATACATGCTCTCGTTGTAGTTCTCGGCCGTGCCGGGATCGTGTGTGAACTCA
>JAIXVM010000019.1 GCA_027482995.1 Hyphomonadaceae bacterium
ATCAATACGGAATTTCTCGATATCATGAAGTCCGGCCGCGCCGCGCCCGGCGTGCCAAAAGGGCTGCAAAGCTCGCTCGTCAACGCGGCCGTCGAAATCCTTCCCCCAGACGTGCGCGCCCGCCTCGGCCTCGGCCCGGAGTATGACCTGACGCCCGCCGGACGGATCGCGGTGAAGTCCATGGCGCGCATTGCCGAAAGCATTCCGGACACGGCCGGCCCGCCCGCCCAGGCCTGCGAACGGCTCGGGCTGCCGCGCAGCTTTCTCTGGAAGAGCGAGGCCGAACGCGCCCGCCTGCTCGCATCTGTCCGCCAACGCACTCAGCTTCAGGAAGCCTCGACATGAAACTTGCCTTCACCCGCGAAGAAGAAGCTTTCCGTGAGGAAGTGCGTGACTTTCTCGACCGCAACCTGAGCCCCAGCCTGCGCGCCTATGCGAAGCGGATGACCAGCGTCTATTCCACCAAGCCAGTGGCGATGGAGTGGCAGTCCATCCTCGCGAAACAGGGCTGGGCCGCGCCGTCCTGGCCGGTTGAGTATGGCGGCACGGACTGGTCGGTCGCCCAGCGTTACATCTTCGATGTCGAGATGGCCCGCGCCGGCGCCCCGCCGCTTTCGCCCATGGGCATCGGCATGTGCGGCCCCGCCCTGATCGGCCACGGCTCCAGGGCGCAGAAGGACTATTACCTACCCCGCATCCTCTCGGGCGCCGACTTCTGGTGCCAGGGCTATTCCGAGCCCCATGCCGGCTCGGACCTTGCCGCACTCACCATGTCCGCCGTCGAGGACGGCGACAGCTACATCTGCAACGGCTCGAAAATCTGGACGACCCACGCTCACGAAGCCAACATGATGTTCTGCCTTGTACGGACGGATTCGTCCGGCAAGCAGCAGCAAGGCATCACCTTCATCCTGATCGACATGACCTCGCCCGGCGTGCGCGTCGATCCGATCCTGATGCTGTCCGGCGAGCATATCCAGAACGCCGTGTTCTTCACGGACGTGCGCGTGCCGAAAGCGAATGTCATTGGCAAGGTCAACGAAGGCTGGACGGTCGCGAAATACCTGCTCGAGTTCGAGCGCGGCGGCTCGTCCTACGGCCCCCGCCTGCTCGCCCGGCTGCGCAGCCTGCGCCAGATCGCAGCCGAGGAAGGCCTGCTTGACGAGGCTTTCGCCCGAAAGCTTTCAAAGGCCGAAGCCGAAGCCCAGACGCTTGAAGCAGCTGAACTCCAGATGATGTCCGAACTCGCGGGCGGCGGCACGCCGGGCCTCAAGGCGTCGATGATGAAAATCCGCGGCACCGAACTCAGTCAGCACCTGACCGAACTCAGCCTCGAACTTGCCGGCTCATACGCGGCGCCGTTCCAGCCCCACCATACATCACCCGGCGGCCCCGTCCCCGGCTTCGAAGGCACCAACACGCCGCTCGCGGGTCCGGATAGCGCCGTAACCGCCAGCGCGAAATATCTCAATGACCGCGCCGGATCGATCTATGCGGGCTCCAACGAGATCCAGCGCGGCATTCTCGCGAAGGGACAGCTCGGACTCTGAAGCGGCGTTCCGAAAAGTGGGCACCGGTTTTCGGTCAAACGCCGCGACAAATTCAGAATCCGCCGCCCGTTTTGAAGCCGCCACCTCGGCGGCCGCCGCCGCGACCTCCTCCGCTGGGGAAGGATCGTCCGCCTGAAGACGAAGACCGCGAGGAGCGTTTGGGCGGGCCCGGGAAAATCGGCCCGCTGCCATAGCCGCCGCCCCCGCGCGTTGTCTCGCGCGCGACTTCTTCAATGACTTCCTCGAGCACTTCCCCAAGAACACCGCCGATCATGCCACCGAAGATATCGGGCAGCCCGATCGTGTCGCTGCGCCCACGGCCACCAAAATCCGGATGCGCCTGAGGCTCCGCCCGCCGAATGGACCGGCTGAGATTGCGCAGACTGCCGCGCACATCGGCGTCGCCCTTCATCAGGCCCGACATCATGTCATCAAAAGCCGCCCGCGACATGATCGCATACGGACTGTCAAATCGCGCTTCCTTGAACTGGCGGCGCAGCGCCTCCAGACGGGCCAGATCTTCGCGCAGCACGCCGGGGCGTATCAACCGCTTGCCGGCGTCCAGGTCGAGGGACATCTCCTCGGCACGCAGCCGCACAAGCTGGTCGACGATACGGTCATCCTCGACGTCGACGGTCTCCGCCGCCAGCACACGCAGGTCTGGAAAACTGGCCTTGCGCAGCTCTGCCGCCAGCAATTCGCGCGCCTCAACGGCTGGCCCGGCCTCTTCCTTCAGCGCCGCTTCATGGCGCCGCGCGGTTTCCCGGTGATGCTCCTCGGCGGCGGCGATCTCCGCATCGCAGCGCTCAATCTCCGCCTTCAGGGTATCGGCCTCAGCCTGCAGCGCGCCAACGCCGGCGTCGCGCATGGCGCGCTCTTCGGCTTCAACCAGCGCCGCCTCCGCCTTGTCCTCAAGGCCCGCGACAAATACGGCATGCTCCGCAATCCGGTCCGGCAGTTCTGTCAGGCGCTGGTAATTCAGGAAGGCCTGGTCATACCGGCAAATCCCGGCCACCCATCCATCCAGCATACGGATGATCCCGTCGCCCTTGTACTCCGGAGAGCGGAACTTGCGCTTCCACAAATAGCTGAACAGCGCATCCTGCTCATAAGGTGCGCCCTTTTCGGTCCGGTCCTTGCGGGCAAGCTCCAGTTTCTGCTGCGCGCGCTGCGTCACCGCACGGGCTTCATCCGCCGCTTCGACCAGGCTGACATACGCCGCGCTGCCCTTCAGGCTTGCCTCCGCATCCGCCACCTTCGCCTCGTAGGCCGCAATCGCGGCGTCACGCCGCGCGGCAAGCTCGGCCCGCTTCTGTTCAAGGCGTTTGAGGTCTGCGGCCGCAGCTTCAAGCGCCGCATGTTCCGACGCAACAAACGCGGCGTGGCGATCGGTCAAGGCGCGCGCCGACGCTTCCAACTGCCCGAACACCGCCCCGTCCTTACCCGCCTGCACGAGGTCCAGCTGCAACGCCGCCAGCGCGCCATAGGCCGCGGCCTGCTCGCGCTGGATTGCCGCGCGCCGGCTCTCGACTCCGTCGGCATCTGCCAGAGCGGCCGCCAGCGACTGGCGCAGGCGTCCCAGCTGGTCATCCAGAATTGCCAGCGCTTCCCGGCCGTTCAGCGCATTGCTCATGGCGTCACCATTCGAGAATTGCTCCGCCCGATGTTTCCACCGTGTACTGAGGAGAAAGGTATCCGGCCGTCTTCTGGCCGATCACGGCGTCCTGCACGATCTGGTCATCGCCCTTGTCCGCCGCGACACCATTGAACACGGCTTCGCTGACCCTCTGCCCCCAGCGCGACACCCGGTCCGATTTCCGGTCTTCTTCGCTCGTGACCGGCACCTCGACGAGGCGCCCCGCCGGATCCACCGCTTCGACAATCAGGTAATAGTTTCGCCCACCCGGCACGTCATCCGGGATCCGGAACACGCCCGTGTATTCCTCGCCCGGACCATACACCACGCGCACCTGGTAGATCGCCGCCACATCTGCCTGCAAAGTCCGCAGACCTTCCACAGCGCTGCGCGCAGCCTTCGCATCGCCGTCCGCAATCGCGGTCCGGCCTTCCGACAACAGACTGTCCGCCCGAAGCTTTACGCCGTCCTCCAGCGCAATCGCCCCGATCTCGCCATGCAGGCGCGTCAGTTCTGTCGGGAGCGTCTCTGCCAGCTCGATCCGCGCGCGCTCGGCCTCGGCCCGGGCCGGCACCACCACACCGATCTGATATGCTCCGAACAAGGCCGCGATCGCCACCACACCGAACGAGACCGGCGCGAGCCATCGATCCCGGGTGATGTACAGCTTCGCGAGACTGACCCCGAGCGAGGGCTTCGGCGGCTCGTACAGGAACCGCTTTTCCTCAAGCGCCTTCACGCCCTCCTTCAGGATGCGCTCCGGCACATCGATGCCCTGCGCGGCATAAATGTCTTTCAGCCGCGCAAGCAGCGCCGCTTCACGTGCGCCCGCGTCCAGCTCTGTCAGGACAAGCTGCTCGCGGTGGCGCAAGGTATCGACGACGTCCATCGCGAGAAGGACATCGTCGAGCTTGCTCTTGTCACGGACAGCCGGAACGGCAGTGTCGCTCACGGCTTGGGAAGCAGCGCGAGGCTCGCGCCCTCCGTCACCAGCTTGGTCAGGCGGCGTTTGCCATCCTCAACCGCCTCGCGGATCTCCTCGGAGTTCTGCGTGGCGAGCTTGCGCATCTCGGCGATGATCGTCTGTGTACGTTCCTGATAGGACACGACCGAGTCGACCAGCATCTTGACCGAAGCCGCCGAAACCGTCGGGCCATAGCCCGCCTTCACCGCCGCTTCCTGGACCTTGCCGCCAATATCGGCCAGCACTTCCAGGCTCTGGTTCACGCCCTTCTTCATCGCTTCCAGCGTCTGCGTGGACTCGTGCAGGCCATACATGCCGGTGAAGCTGGCTGTCAGCGCTGTCAGGACCACTTCATTGGTCGAGAAGAAGCTCACCGACTGCGCATACACCCGGTCCTTGGCTGTCGTCGTCTGGACCAGCCGCGCCATCACGACTTCGGACGTGTTGTACCCGATGGTGATATTGTCCGAGAGGTCCTTGGAAATCTGGTAGCGCTTCTCTTCGTTCTGCAGGAAGCGCAGCTTCTCGTCCCGCGTCAGTTCCAGCGTCGCGCGCTCGGCGGCGTCGGTGCCTGTGTAAGCCTCAAGCGCAGCCACCGCCTCACCAACCGACGCGCGCGCCTCGTTCAGTTTCGCCTCCGCCGTCTTCAGCACTTCCAGCGCCATCACTTCGGACTGTTTCATGGCGCCGCGGAAATCGAGATAGGCCTCGAGGATCTTCCGCTCCCGGTCGATCTGGTTGGCGGTCTCGTCCTGAACTTCCAGGTACACGTCCTTGATCTTGCCGAACCGGCTCGCGATGTCGCCGCGCGTCATTTTCATCCAGGCGGTGGAGACGCGCTCCATCGTGGAAATCTTGCCATCCGCATACTGATCGACGAGGGATTTTGCATCGTCACGGATCGAGTTGAACGCCTTGGTCACGTCCTCATAGCGCTCGCCGACCGTGATTCCGGCCACCTGCTCGCGCACGACGTCATTGAACAGGCTCGCCTGGTCCAGCGTACGCGCGATGGCCGCCACCTTGTCGGGCTCAAGATCGGAAATCTGCTCCAGCAGCGCCACGATCGGCGCCGCGCTGCTTTTGCCTGCCGGCACGAGGCCCAGCTGTTTCAGCCCGCCCATCGCCTTGTCGAGATACTGAAGTGCCGTAGGGCTCTTTTTCGTCGCCATCGTGATTGTCTCCCTTGCCGCCCGCGACGCTTGCGAACGCAGGGCTATACGTAGCGACGCTCCGTCGCTGCACAAGGGACATTTTATCGAAAAACAATGAATGGTGGGCGGTACAAGTGTTCGCCAGCCCTTGCGCAAAAGTTTCAAGGCGCGAATTCGCGGATTCTGGGGCGTTGGGCGAAATCTCCCGAGGAGAACCGCCCTGCCCGCTACCTAGCAGTCTACTCCGCAATCGACGAAATCGGTCATCTAGACGGGCTTTTTGCCGCCTTTGATCTGACGGGGGTCGGCCCCCGTGCTTGAAAAAAACCCCACCTCACGACCGCCTCCCTTTTCGGTCAGGCTCAACCATAACGAGCGTCAGCGCCTTCAGGCCGAAGCGGCGGGAATGCCGCTTGGCACATATATAAAGGCGAAGGCCTTGAACGCCCCTCCCCTCAAGCGGGCGGCTGCGGTCGATGATCGAAAAGCTCTTTCGCAGGCGATCGCATTGCTCGGGCAAAGCCGCATAGCGTCGAACC
>JAIXVM010000099.1 GCA_027482995.1 Hyphomonadaceae bacterium
ACCTGCTCAAATGGAAGAAGGGCGAGGCCTGGCAGATTGGCTGGCTGCTTCAGACCAAGGCGCTGATCATGATCATCTTCGCCAGCATCCTGCTGGACCGGGGCATCATCAGCAATGCGGCCTTCACGGCGGCGCTGCTGATGGCCGCCGGCAGCACGATGCTGACAATGCCAATGGTAGCGCCGGTACTGAAGAAGCACCCGCCGCAGGCTTAACGCACGCGCGCCAGCACCGCGGCCTCGGCGGCCTCCGCCATCGCCACTGCCGCGACGGTGCCATGCGCAGGCACAGGGCTGCGCGCGAGGCCGAGACAGGCGGCGTAGAAGCCTTCATCGGCGGCGCCAAGCGGATCGGGCAGGTCCGCCGCGATGTCCACCCGCACTTCATAGGGCGTCGTGTTCTTCAGCTTGCGCGTGAGGAAATCGATATCGATCTCGCCAGACGGATAGACGACCCGCATCGTCCGTTCACGGAACTCTGCCGCGCGGCTGGCCCGTAGTTTCGCCTGGCCGCCATTGGCATATTTGAAGACAGCTTCGGCTTCGTCGATATGCGGCGAGTGCACGCGGCGGCCGGTGGCCTCCACGCCGGTGAACTCGCGGCCCATCATCATCGCGGCGAGGTCCAGGTCGTGGATCATCAGGTCCCAGATCACCGAGACATCACCTGCCCGCCCGCCGGGCGCCGGCGGACCGGAGCGCACGGATTCGATCAGCAGCGGCACTTCCGGGATCGCCAGCACGCCCATCGCATTCGCGACGAACCGTTCCTGGTGGCCAACCTGCAGGATACGCCCGCGGGCGGCCGCTTCGTCGGCAAGGTCGCGCGCGGCAAGTTCCGTCAGCGCGAGCGGCTTTTCGACCAGCACATGGCAGTGCGCCTCGATCGCCTGGCGCGCAAGCGACTCGTGCCACGTGGCGGGCACGGCAATCACGACCGCGTCGCAAACCGCGAGGAACGCGGCATAGTCATTGTAGCCCTGCGTGCCGAAGGTCTCGGCGAGCTTTTCTGCCCGGGCGAGGTCCACGTCAAAGATGCCGGTCAGGTCAACACGCGGCGAGGCAGCCGCCTTCTGGGCGTGGTAATTGCCGAACACGCCGGCTCCGGCGACGCCCACCTTGAGTTTTGTCATGCCCGTCACATCCCTGTACCCTTTCGCAATGACACCCTAAACGGGGCGCGGCAAGTGCCGGAAAACTTCGCCTCGCCCCCTTCACAGGCCGCGCCAGCCGGTTCATGTGAACCCAACAGAAAACAAGACAGAGGTGACGGAAATGTCCAAGCTGACTTCGACGGAATGGTCCCTTGCAGCCCGCCCCGTGGGCATGCCCAAAGTGTCGGACTTCCAGACCAAGACGATTGACGTTCCGGCACCTACCGAAGGTGAAATCCAGGTCATGAACACCTGGATGTCGGTGGATCCCTACATGCGCGGCCGGATGTATGACCGCGAGAGCTATGTGCCGCCCTTCCAGATCGGCGAGACGCTGCAGGGCGGCGCCGTGGGCCGCGTGTCGGCCTCCGCGCATCCGGACTTCAAGGTCGGCGATCTCGTCTCCTCTTTCCTCGGCTGGCGCACGGCCTGGACGGCGAAGCCGGCGGCGGCCGCTGTGCAGAAACTGCCCGCGACCGGCCTGCCCGAGAGCGCGTTCCTCGGCGTCGCCGGCATGCCGGGCCTCACGGCCTATGCGGGCCTGCTGCGCGTGGCGGAGCTGAAGCCCACCGACACCGTGTTCGTCTCCGGCGCAGCTGGAGCGGTCGGCTCCACAGTTGTCCAGATCGCCAAGATCAAGGGCGCAACGGTCATCGGCTCGGCCGGCGGCGCGGACAAGTGCGCGTTGGTCAAGTCGCTCGGCGCCGACGCGGTGATCGACTACAAGCAGGCCAAGGGTTTTGACGGCCTTGTCGCGGCGCTGAAAGCAGCGGCGCCCAAGGGCATCGACGTGTATTTCGACAATGTCGGCGGCGACCATCTGACCGCGGCCATCGAAATGGCCCGCCCCCTGGCGCGCATGGCGCTGTGCGGAATGATCGCGCAGTATAATGAAACCGGCACGCCGACCGGTCCGCACAACATCATCCCGGCCGTCGGCAAGCAGCTGAAGCTGCAAGGCTTCATCGTCTCCACCCATGCCGACATGCAGCCGGCCTTCCTGGCCGACATGGCAAAGTGGATCTCCGGCGGTCAGATGAAATTCGAGGAAACCGTGATGACCGGAATCGAGAAGGCCCCCGAGGCTTTCCTCGGCCTCTTCACCGGCGCCAATACCGGCAAGATGCTGGTCAAGCTCGCCTGATCTCATGGCCCTGTTCGACGCATACATCATGGTGGACTGGAGCGCGGCGGCCAAGCCTGCGCTCGGTCCCAATTCGATCTGGATCGGCGCCTTGACGAAGGACGCCCGTCTGAAGCTGCAGTTCAAGGCGGAGAACATCGACACCCGCCTGAAGGCGCGCGCCTATCTTGAGGACATCATCGGCAAGCTGACGAAGCGCGGCGACAAGGTGCTGCTCGGCTTCGACTTCTCGCTCGGCTATCCGGCGGGCACAGCGAAGGCGCTGGGGCTCGACATCGTGAAGCAGGCGCCCTGGGCCGCGATGCACGCGCACCTCGCAACCCGCTACAAGGACAAGCCGGACAACAACTCGCGTCCGCGCTTCGCCATCGCGGCCGGCCTCAACTACACGATCTCCAAGGGGCCCTATCCCTTCTGGGGCGCGCCGCCGTCCGACCGGGCGACGACGCTGGCGGCCACCAAACCGGAGTATACTGCCGACAAGCCGCTCGCCGAATTCCGGCTGGCCGAACAACACCTGCGCTCCGTTCCGGGCGCGTCGCCGAAGTCCTGCTGGCAACTTTACGGTGCAGGATCGGTCGGCAGCCAGAGCCTGACCGGAATCCCGCATGTGCATGCCCTCCGCCAGTCCCTGCCCAATACAAGAATCTGGCCCTTCGAACTGGGTGAAGGCGGTCCCCTGACTGCCGAAATGCTGGAAGGTGTCGATGTCCTGATCGCCGAGATTTACCCCTCGCTGGTCAAGCCGCAGCCCGAAAAGGGCGAGGTGCCGGATGAGGCCCAGGTCCGCCAGATTGCCCGCCACTACGCCGATCTGGACGAGAAAAACCGGCTTGGCGCTGCTTTTTCCACAGGCAAATCGCGCTCAGAAGTAGAGATCGCCCAGATTACCGGCGAAGAGGGCTGGATTCTGGGCGTTTAGCCCGTGTCTATTGGGAGTCCGGCGTATCCACCCGTCTCGAATCGTGGGTAAGTCGCCCCAATGACGCGCAAGTGTCATTTAATCTAGAGGAGAACCCCTATGAACAAGGGTGAACTGACCAAAGCAGTCGCTACGGCTTGCAACATCTCGCAGAGCGATGCTGGCAAGGCCGTTGACGCTGTCTTCGATGCCATCGCGACCTCCGTGAAAAGTCGTGAGCAGGTTGCAATCGCTGGTTTCGGCACGTTCGTCGCCAAGACGCGCAACGCCCGTGAAGGCCGCAACCCGGCCACCAAAGAAGTGATCAAGATCCCCGAGAAAACAGCCGTGGCCTTCAAGCCCGCTTCGGTTCTCAAGGATATCTGATCTGCGCGCCCCTAATGGGGCACGAAGACTGTTCCGGCGGCGCGTTCCTTCACGGGGCGCGCCGCTTTCCATTCCAGCAGGATCACCTGCAGCGTACCGGCAAAGATCAACGCCACGCAGGCGCCTTCCATCACGCCGCGCGGGCCCCGCTCGAGCGTGATGCCTAGCCAGTAGCAGAGCGGCAGCATCACCACGAAGAATGAGCCGAGATGAATCGCACTGGGTAGCCAGACCATCCCCTGTGCCCGAAGTGCGAACGAGGCCGTGGCCTGCAGCCCGTCGAACACGGTGATGATGCCGGCAAAGATCAGCAGGAACGCAATCGCCGGGGCGAGCATGACGCCGCCCAGTTCGGCATCTTCGCGCACCAGCAGGATCGAGAGCGGCTCGCGCAGCAACACAACCAGCAGGCCGAGGCCGGCGCCCATGATCAGCGTCGCGACCACGCCCAGCCGGCCGGCATTGCGCACGGCGAGCTGATCGCCGCGTCCGACGCCTTCTGCCACCCGCACGCTCGTGGCCGTGGCGATGCCGAGATAGAACATGAAGCAGAGGCCCATCATCTGCGTGGCATAGCCGTAGACCGCGTTCGCCGAGAGGCTGATCCAGGTCGCGATGACGAAGGTCATGTTGAACCCGCCCCACTCGGCGACGTTGCTGATCGCCGTGCCGGTGCCCACGCTGAGCTGCCGGCGCGCTTCCTCGGGCGTACCCGGCGCCGATGGCCGGAAAGCGGGCGTCAGGCGATAGACGAGGACCAGCAGGACGAGCGTGATGCCGATGCGCGTCACCGTGGTTGCCCAGGCGGCGCCCTCGGCGCCCATCTGCGGCAGGCCCCAGAACCCGCCCACGAGGCCAAGCCCGATGATGAGGTTCAGCGCCACACCGCCATACATGACGGCGGAGACCAGCAAGGGCCGGCGCAGCGCTTCGAGATAATAGCTGCAGGTTTGCGAGATCATGTGCCCGACAAGCGCGATGGCGAGGATCCGGGTCACGGACGCGGTTTCAGCCGCCACTATTTCGGGCGCAATGGCGCCGTGGCTCGGCGGCGCGACCGAGACAAACAGCCAGTGAAAGAACATATCCGCGAACGGAACGATCAGCAGCGTCAGCGCGCCGCCGAGCCCGATGGCCCACATCAGCCCGCGCCGGAACACCCGGCCGGAATCCGCTTCCTGGCCCTGGCCCGACAATTCCGAGGTCAACACCTGCACACCGAGCAGGATGCCGATCCCGAGACCGAGCGATATGCCGAGCGGCAGCCACGCGCTGAGGATATAGGCGAGTTCGCCCGGCGCGAACTGGCCGAGCAGGATCGCGTCCGTCATGTGCATCAGCATCATCGACATGCGCGTGAAGGCGATCGGCACCGACAGGCGGAGCAGATCTGCAATATCCGAAGGCCGGGCCCAGGCGGGCAGTCGTGCACTCATGCTCGCTGCCTCCTCACGTCTCGTTTTCGCGCAGCCGGCCTGAATGCCTCAAAAGCGTGCTGGAGGCAAGCCCGCGCAAGGGCCGTCCATCATCGGTCCCAAAGCCGCCATCCGCACGCAACGGACGACCGGCGGAAAATCGCCGAAAAGCGACATTGCGAGCAAGGCTGATGAAGGTCCAAATTCGGCTGTCGGAGGCCGGCCACGAAAATCCACCCCGCGTTTTGGATGGAATGGGTTCAGACTTTCTTTTTCGCCGACTAGTACACTCTCGGTTGAATGGGTGGTGCCACACTAGTGTTTGCTCCTGAATTTGACATACCTGCCGGCCATCAGGTCTTGCCGGGAGGCGGCAGGTTTGGTGTGCGAAGGGTCAGGCTCACATGCTTAGATCGATGACCACGCTCGTGGTCCTTTTTGTGACGGTTGTGTTCCTGTTCGGCGATCCGTTTAAACCGCTTGGCTATCTTTTGGGAATTTGGAACATCCCAATGCCCGCGTCCTTGCTTGGATTGGCCGGAGCCAGCAGCGTTCTCGCCGCGATTGCAATCGCACTTCTGCTACGCGCGGCTATGCCAAGGGAACTCGCCGACGACATTTCGCCAGCTGCCTGCCTATTGGTAGCCATCTTCGCTGGGTTCTTGGTTCTATCGGCGACGACGAACGATCATCGCCTGAGAGCGATAGCACAGCTCGCCCC
>JAIXVM010000313.1 GCA_027482995.1 Hyphomonadaceae bacterium
AAACGCGATTCCCGCTTCGACGGCCTTGATCTCTGCGCGCGGGACCATCGCATCCATCACGCGTTGCTGCTGGAACTGGGCAAGGCGAAGGCGCATGACCTGAGGCGCTGTTTGCCCCGCGCCGTCTTCAGCACTCGCATCGGACCGGCTGGATTTTCGTCTCAGTCCGAAGAAGCTGAGTAATCGGTCTGATGGCGGGTCGCCGGAAGAAGAATCGGAATCACTCATCGGGAGCTGTATCACTCAGAAGATAGGGGTTGGCGATACCCAGCGACGCGAGCGCGCGAATCTCCCGCGCCTCCATTCTGGCGGCGTCGTCGGGGGTTTCATGGTCGTGACCCAGGAGGTGAAGGTAGCCGTGGATCAGAAGATGCGTGAGGTGGTCGCCGAGCGCCTTGCCCTGAATGGCGGCGTCGCGCGAGGCGACACCATGCGCCACAGCGATGTCGCCCAGCAGCGGACGATCCATCGGCAGGGCCGGAAAGGACAAGACATCGGTCGGCTTGTCCTTGCCCCGGAAATCCCGGTTCAGCTGGCGCAGCTCCTCATCATCCGTGAGCAGCAGGGAGACGAGCCCTTCGGCGGGTTCTTCCTTGGCGGCGGCGGCGAGCGCGCGCCGGCTGAGCGCCTCAAGGTCGCCGAGGGCCTGCCAGCGCTCGCCTTCCACGATCAGGGCAAGATCAATCATGGCGAGGCTCAGCTTTCACCCGCTGCGGCATAGGCATCGATGATCCGGCTGACGAGGCCGTGGCGCACGACGTCAAGCGCCGTGAGGTGATGAACGCCGATGCCTTCGACATGCTCGAGGATGCGCAAGGCATGCTTGAGGCCGGACGGCTGGCTGCCGGGCAAGTCGACCTGGCCGGGATCACCCGTGACGACCATGCGGCTGTCGCGCCCGAGCCGGGTCAGCACCATCTTCATCTGCGCGACCGTGGTGTTTTGCGCCTCGTCCACGATGACGAAGGCATTCTTCAATGTGCGTCCGCGCATGAAAGCGATTGGGGCGACTTCGATTTCGCCGCGCTGCATCCGCCGTTCCATCTGTTCCTGACCCATCAGTTCGCGCAGGGCGTCCCAGATCGGCAGCATGTAGGGATCGACCTTTTCCTCCAGCGTGCCCGGCAGGAAGCCGAGCTTCTCGCCGGCCTCGACCGCAGGACGGGTGACGATCAGGCGTTGGCGCAGGCCCGCCTGCAACTCGGCGACGCCCGTTGCGACGGCGAGAAACGTCTTGCCGGTGCCAGCGGGGCCGACGCCGAAGATCAGCGCGTTCTCGGGCTGCGAAAGGAGTTCGATGTATTTCGCTTGCCCGCGGGTCATCGCGGTGACGGGTTTTTTCAGGCCCTTGAGGCCCGAGAAGGATTGGCTCGGCGACTGGGCGGCCTGTAGCGCGCCGTCGAGTTCCATTTCGGTGGGCTCGGCCCCATTACGCAGGCGTCGCTCGAAATCGGCCAGGGCGAGGATGGCGATCGAAACGCCTTCTTCTGCCCCGTCGAGCCGGATGCCGCCGCCCTGGCTTTCGGCCCGCAGGCGGTAGGCTTCGAGGCGCGTTTCCAGCAAGGCGAGATGACGGTGGTGCGGGCCGCACAGGTCGCGCAGGCGTTCGGCCTGGCTGACCTCATAAACCCGGGTGACTGTGTTCTTGTCCGGCGCGCCGGCGGGGGGGCGTTTTGCGCTCACTGCGCCGTCTCGCGGACGCGCACGGGTTCGCCTGTCAGTGAACTCATGGTGGCGGAGACGATCTTGACGTCGACGATCGAGTTCACGAGCGAGTCCGGTCCCTCGAAATGGACGGACTGAAGATAAGGCGAGCGACCATGCATCTGACCGGCAACGCGGCCCTTGCCGGTGACGAGCACAGGCAGTGTCTTGCCAATCTGCGACCGGTTGAAGGCCGTCTGCTGGTCTCGCAGCAAGGCCTGCAGCGCCTGCAGGCGTTCGTCCTTGACCGCTTCGGAGACGTGCCCGTGCATCTCGGTTGCCGGCGTGCCCGGACGCGCTGAGTATTTGAACGAGTAGGCGATGGCGTAGTCGATATCCCGGGCCAGCTGCATCGTCGCCTCGAAGTCGGCGTCGCTCTCGCCGGGGAAGCCGACAATAAAATCGGTCGCGATGGCAATGTCCGGACGGGCTGCGCGGATCCGGGCGATAATGTCCCGGTACTGATCAGCCGTGTGGCCCCGGTTCATGGATTTCAGGATGCGGTCTGAACCAGCCTGAACCGGAAGATGCAGGAACGGCATCATCGCAGGCGTGTCACCGTGCGCAGCGATCAGGTCATCGTCCATGTCGCGCGGATGGCTGGTCGTGTAGCGGATCCGGTCGATGCCGCCGATCTTCGCGATGTGGCGCACGAGGCGGCCCAGCGTCCAGTCCGCGCCGCCTTCGACGCGCGGCGGCGCGCCATGGAAGGCGTTGACATTCTGGCCGAGCAGCGTGACGTCCCGGACACCCTTGGCGGCGAGGTCCCGCACTTCGGCGATGATGTCATCGACGCTGCGCGACATCTCGGCGCCGCGCGTATAGGGCACGACACAGAAGGTGCAGAACTTGTCGCATCCCTCCTGAACCGACACAAAAGCGGTCGGACCATCCGGATCACGAGTTTTCGGCAGCGCGTCGAACTTCTCGACCGTGTCGAACCCGGTCTCGAGACGGTCGCCGACAGCGCGGCTGGCGCGCGCGATCATCTCCGGCAGCTTGTGATAGGCCTGCGGTCCGAGCACGAGGTCGACGGCCGGCTGGCGGCGGATGATCTCCGCACCTTCCGCCTGCGCCACGCAGCCGGCAACCGCGATGGTCATCTTTCCGCCCGAGGCGAGTTTCATCTGCTTAAGCTTGCCAAGTTCGGAATAGACCTTCTCGGTCGCCTTTTCCCGAATATGGCACGTGTTGATGACAACCAGATCAGCGCCTTCGGGCGCGTCCACCGGCGCATAGCCGAGCGGCTTCAGCACATCGCGGATGCGCTCGGAATCATACACATTCATCTGGCAGCCATAGGTACTGATAAACAGTCCCTTGAGCGGCTTGGCGTCGGAAGCGGCGGTCATCCGGCGGCTTATGCCTGAAAAGCCGCCGGTCTGAAAGAACCTTCCTCCACCGGTTAACGCCCGGCGGCCTGCCCTGCCCGCGCTAGATCATGAGGACGATCTTGCCGAAGTGCTGCTGGCTGGCCTGGTGACCGAACGCGGCCGCGATCTGGTCCAGCGGGAAGCGGCTGTCGATGACCGGGCGGAAGCCGGTGGCGTCGATGGCCTCGACCATATCCTCCTGGTGACGGCGCGAGCCGACCGTGATGCCGGACAGCGTGATGTTTCGGGAGAACAGCGCCGCGGTCGGCACTTCGCCCGAAACGCCCGTCAACACGCCGATCAGCGAGATATGCCCGCCCGGACGGCAGGCATTGATCGACTGCGCCATTGTGCCGGGGCCACCGATTTCGACGACTTCGTCCACGCCGCGTCCACCGGTCATCTCGAAGGCCTTGCGGCCCCATTCCGGCGTCTCTTTGTAGTTGATGACGTGATCGGCGCCAAGCGCCTTGAGCTTCTCGAGCTTGGCGTCCGAAGACGAGGTGGCGATGACGCGCGCACCGGTCGCCTTGGCGAACTGCAGCGCGAAGATCGACACGCCGCCGGTGCCTTGCACCAGCACCCAGTCACCCGGCTTGGTTTTCGTCTCGACGTACATCCCGCGCCAGGCGGTCAGCGCGGCGCAGGGCAAGGTGGCGGCTTCATCGAACGTCCAGTCCTTTGGCATGCGCGTGAAGGCCGTCTCCGGGCCCGCATAGAGTTCGCAGCCGAAACCATCGGCGCCGTCACCCGGCACGCTGGCAAAGCCGGCGGCTTCGACCTGGCCGGACTGCCAGTTCGGGAAGAACAGCGAGAGCACCCTGTCGCCCGTCTTCCACTTGGTGACGCCTTCGCCGACGGCGACGACTTCGCCCGCACCATCCGACATCGGAATACGCCCGTCCGGCGTCGGGATGCCGCCGAGGGCGACGATGAAGTCATGATAATTGAGCGAGGAGGCCCGCACGCGGACAAGCACCTCGCCGGCTTTCGGCTTGGGGTCGGCCCGTGTCTCGATGACCAGGTTGCCGAGCCCGCCCGGCTTTTTCACTGCTGCGACTTTCATGGAATTATCCTCCCGTGTTTGGTCCACGGGACGGACCGGGTCCCTAGGGAAGTCAAGAGGCTGCGATCCGGGCCTCACGCAAGGATTTGCGCCGCACCTTGCCGGCATCGTCTCGGACCGGCTCGTCCACGTACTCGAAACTCTTCGGCACCTTGTAGCGAACAAGACGCTCGGCGAGGTGAGCTTCCATCGCCGCCGGATCGGCCGGGCCTTCGGGGCGGTCGATGACCGCATGCAGGCGCGCGCCCATATCCTCGTCCGGCAAGCCAATCACAGCGGAGGAGCGAACGCCGGGGAAAGCATCCAGCGCGGCTTCGACTTCGGCCGGATAGATGTTCGCACCGCCCACGAGGATCATGTCGGACAGGCGGTCGGTGAGGTAGAGATAGCCCTCGGCGTCCATCCAGCCCATGTCGCCCAGGCTCTCCCAGCCGCCCTCGATCGCCTTCGCTTCGGCGCCGATGTAATGATACGTCGTGCCTGCGCCGGCGAGGGGCCGGATGAAGACTTCGCCGACCTGGCCGGGCGGCAGGGTTTGGCCCGCCTCATCCACGACCTTCATCTCGCAGGTTGCGACGGGCTTTCCGACAGACCCTTTGTGAGTCAGCCACTCCGTACCCTGAATGGTGGTCGAGCCCTGCCCTTCTGTCCCGCCATAGAGTTCCCAGATCACCTCGGGGCCGAGCCATTCGATGAAACACTCCTTCAGCCAGGGAGGGCAAGGCGCGGCGAGGTGCCAGAGCGCCTTGAGGCTGCTGAGGTCATGCCGCGTACGAACATCTTCCGGCAAAGCCCAGATCCGCCGCATCATCGTCGGCACCATGTAGACGACATCCACTTTCTGCGACTCAATCAGGCGAAGTGTCTCCTCCGCATCGAAGCGCGTGGTCACGACCACCGTGCAGCCCTTGAACAGGGCCGTCATCGCCCAGAGGAATGGGCCGTTATGATAGAGCGGGCCGGGGATGAGCATGCAGCCCTGCTGCGGAATCTCCAGCAACGGCACGTCGGGATCAGCCGCTGCCGGCGATTTCGACACGATCAGTTTGGGGCGCCCGGTGGAGCCGCCCGACGTCATCGCCTTGTAACTGACCGATGTCACTTCCGGCAGCGCCGTGTTGGAGAGCGACCCGTCCGGCTGATAGCCCATCGGCACGCACGGGATCGGCGCATACTCGTCCGGCGCCACGCCGACGACGAGGCTGGGCGTGCCTACCTCGACAATCTGGTCGCGCTCGAACTTCGGCAGGCGGGCGGACACGGGTTGCGGTGTTGCGCCCGCTTTCCAGGTCGCGATGCAGGCCTCGAAGAACTCGATCCCGTTCGGCAGGGCGATGGTGACGAAGTCATCCTTCTTCACGCCGAGCGCCTGGTAGGCCCGCGCGAGACGGTTGGTGCGCGCTTCAAGTTCGCCCCACGTCAGTTGCTGGCCTTCGTGGTGCAGCGCTGCCCGTGCGGGCTGCACAGCGGTCCAGTGCGCAATGATGCGCGACAATGAAATGAGCGCCATCGGTCGTCTTCTCCCCGTTCAATTTTTTATCTGTAGGCTGAGTATCAAATTCCGGCACGCTTCAGAAGGCGCTGGAAACCAGCCCAGAACTCGGCGCGGCGGTCGTCGGTTTCCATGAGGATTTCATGCATCGCGCCCTCGACCGTGATGTGTTCACAGTCTTTCAGGCGGCGCGCAATGTCGGCGTGCGAGGCATTGTCCACGAGTTTTTCTTCGCCCGCGGACGCAATGAAGACGGGGATCGTGACCTTGGACAGCGCCTTTGGCTTGGTGAATGTCGCGAGAATATCGAGCGAGGCGCCCAGCCAGCCCCAGGTGACCGGGCCCAGTTCCAGATCAGGCGCGGCGTCGAGAAGGGCGCGCTGCAATTCCCAGCGGCGCTTGTCATGCGTGACGATGTTTGTGTCGAACCGCTCCGGCGGACCTGGCTGGACGGCATAGTCGCCCGACCGGCCGGTCGCCCGCATGGCCCAGACCAGATAGCTCATGCCAAAGAATTTCGACTTGAGCCCCCACATCGGCGCGCAGAAGGCCGCGGCCTCAACCTTGACGAGGTCCTGCGCAATCGCCGCCAGGGCAATCGCGCCGCCCATCGAATGGGACAGGCACACGTATGGCCTCGGCAACCGGTCATCGAGCTCCTCGAGCCCCTTGGCGAGGGCGCCCATGAACGTCTCGAACCGGTCGATATGGCCCTTCTTGCTGTCGCCGAGGAGCCTTTCCGAAAGGCCCTGCCCCGCCCAGTCGAGAATCACGACGGCAAAGCCCATCTGCTGAAGCTCTCGGCCGACCTCGAAGTATTTTTCGATGAACTCGGTCCGGCCCGGGCAGACGATGACCGTGCCGCGGGGCATGTTCGCCGACAAGGCCGGCGCAACGCAGGTGCGCAGCTCAAGACCGGACTCCGCCTTGAACCGCACCATGCTGGCGCGCTCGGGCGGCGGATTGCCGGCGAGGGTTACGAAACCCGTGTCGCTTGCCTGCGCCTCAGCCATCCATCCTGTCCTCAAAAGTGCGCCTAAAAATGAAAAGGCCGCCCGAAGCTGTCTCCGGGCGGCCTTTCAGGTCAAGTCCCAAGGGACGGCCAATCAGCCTGCGAGCTTCTTCATCAGGCTCTGCAGCTGCATCGCGACCGACATGTCGCCAGCGACTTTCAGCTTGCCCTGCATGAAGGCCATCGTCGGATCCATGGCGCCCGAGGCGATCTTCGTGAAGTCGTCCCAGTTGACGGAAATGGTCGCATCAGCGGCGTCGTCGGAGTTGTCGACCTTGCCGTTGGCGCCGTCGATCAGCAGCTTGCCGACGCTGCCGAAATCGAACTTCACTTTTTTCTTGAAATCGCTGCCGCCCGAAAGGGCTTCAGTGGCGCGGGCGGTGAGTTGTGCGAGATCCATCCGGGGGTTCCTCCTTGGGAATTGGGTCTGGCTGCGGATAAAGCAAACCGGCGCGCGAGGGGCAAGAAGAATCCCTTGACGTTCGGAACGGCAGGGCGATCACCTGTCTGCCATGAGTTGGGAAAAATCGATCGAAGAACTGCGCCGGCGCGAGCGGCTGGCCGAGCTGATGGGCGGCGACGAGCCCGTGGAGCGCCAGCGGGGACGGGGCAAACTGACCGTCCGGGAGCGAGTCGCCTTTCTGGCTGACCCCGGCAGTTTCCACGAGATCGGCAAGATCGCGGGCAAGGCAACCTATGGCCTCGACGACGAACTCGCCGCGTTTACACCTTCAACCTCCGTCACCGGACGGGCGCGGCTGGATGGCCGGCCGGTCGTGATTCTGGCGGATGACTTCACCGTGCGGGGCGGCGCCTCGGACGCCTCGATCTGGCAAAAGATGGTCCAGATGATCAAGATGGCGACCGAGTACCGGATGCCCCTGGTCCAGATGATCGACGGCACCGGCGGTGGTGGCTCGGTCAAGGCGCTCGAGAAAGACCCGCGAACCTACATCCCGGAAACGCCCGGCTGGAACGAGATCGTCGAGGGCTTGTCCCAGGTTCCGTTTGTCTCGCTAGCGCTCGGCCCGTGCGCCGGCATGGGCGCCGGACGCGTGGCCGCCAGCCATTTCAGCATCATGGTCAAGGACCTCTCGCAGGTGTTTGTGGCCGGGCCGCCGGTCGCGATCGCCCTTGGCGAGAATGTGACCAAGGAAGAACTCGGCGGCTGGAAGATCCAGGCGCAGAACGGCACGGTGGACAATGTCGTCGACAGCGAGGCGGACGCCTTCATCGCCGCGCGCCGCTTCCTGTCCTACCTGCCCCCCTCCGTGCATCACTTGCCGGAACGCATTCAGCCCACGGATGACCCGAGGCGGAAGGAAGAGAGCCTGATCTCACTGGTGCCCAAAGACGGACGCACCCCCTACAAGCCGCGCCGGATCATCGAGGCGGTGACCGACACAGGCAGCTTCTTCGAGATCGGCCATGACTGGGGCCGCGGTATCGTCACCGGCCTTGCCCGGATCGATGGCTTCGCCGTCGGCATCCTCGCGGGCGACCCCTTCTTTCTTGACGGCGCGTGGACGGCGGATGTGTGCGACAAGGTCACCCGCCATATGGACCTTTGCTCGACCTTCCATTTGCCGGTCATCCACTTCGTCGACTGTCCCGGCTTTGCGGTCGGCGTGCGGGCCGAGACAGCCGGCGTGACGCGCGCGGGGGTGCGAGCCATGACGGCTGTGTACCAAGCGGATGTGCCGGTCTGTTCGGTCGTGATTCGGAAGGCGTACGGGCTTGCGGGCTCCGCCATGATGAACCAGTCCAAGACCAAATGGCGCTATTGCTGGCCAAGCGGCGACTGGGGCTCCCTGCCCATGGCGGGCGGCATCGAAGCCGCCTTCCGTAAGGAGCTCTCGGAGTCGGAGAACCCCGACGAGCTGAAAGCCCAGCTCTACCGGAAGTTCGAAGCAATCCGGTCTCCCTTCCGCACCGCCGAGAGCTTCCTCGCAGAGGAAATTATCGACCCGCGCGAAACCCGTCCCCTGCTGGTGGACTTCCTGCACCACGCCCAGCGGGCACTGACCGCCGGCGAGCGGCGTGTGACCTATCGTCCGTAACCGGCACGAACTCTCCCTGAAAGCGGCGCCCTCTTGCCATTTTCAAGGCGTTGGTGCGTGTGTAACCGGATCCGGGGAGGGACACAGTCATGAACATCAGGCATTTACTCGCGGCAGCAGCATCCGCGCTCACCTTGGCGGCGTGCGGCGGTTCGGGCGGCGGCTACGAGGAATCGAGCGCTGTAATGGCGCCCCCGCCGCCTGAAGCGATGAAGATGGCCGAAGCGCCGATGGCGGACGGCTCGGGCGGCGAGGGCGAAGCCGCTCCGGAAGCGCCCGGCGCCGTCCAGTACATCGCCTATTCCCATTCGATCGGCATGCGCCTGCCGGTGAAGTCCATCGAGCCGACGATGCTCGGCCATGTCGCCGCCTGCAACGCCGCTGGCCCGGCGGTCTGCGTGGTCACGAACTCGTCGCTCAATGCGTATTCCGAAGATCAGGCCTCCGCCCAGCTTTACCTGCGCGCGACACCGGCCTGGATCGACACCTTCCTCGGCGGCGTCGAGGCCGAAGCCGAGGCTGCCAAGGGCGAAATCACCAGCCGCCAGACCACGGCGGAAGATCTGACCGTCACCATCATCGACACAGACGCACGCCTCAAGGCGCAAACGGTCCTGCAGGCCCGTATCGAGGAATTGCTCGAAGACCGCCCCGGCAATCTCGGCGAACTGCTGGAAACCCAGCGCGAACTCGCCCGCGTCAACGGCGAGATCGATTCGCTGACCTCCAGTCTCGCAGCCCTCCGCCAACGCGTGGACATGAGCCAACTGTCGGTGAGTTACGAAACCAAAGTGAACCCGGTCTCCGGCGGCACGCTCTCGCCGCTGAGCGATGCGTTCGGCAACTTCTTCTATAACCTCTCCGGCGCGGTCGCAGCCGTGATCACCGCCTTCGCGGTTGGCCTGCCCTGGCTGCTGCTCATCGGCGCCCTGCTCTGGATCTGGCTGCGCCTGATCTGGCCGCGCATCCGCCGCAAGAAACCGCCGGTGGCTTAAAGGTTTCGAACAGGCCGGGCGCTAGGCGCGCTCGGCCTGCTTCTTCTTCGGTGCTTTTCGGTTCAGCAGCATCGCGGCCACTTCCTTCGGCACGATCATCAGCATCTGCGACAGCGTCGCCTCCCAATTGTCGAGGAGGTCGCGCGCGCGCAGCGAACCCGTGCGCTTCGCATGCTCCTCGATCAAGGCTTTCGCCTCGCCGACATGCTCTTCCGCCATGTCGCCGAGCGGATACCAGTCGATCGAGTCGGGATTGACGATCTGGTCGAACCGGCTCGCCGGATCCCAGACATAGGCGGCCCCGCCCGTCATGCCGGCGCCGAAATTGTCGCCGACAGGTCCGAGGATCACCGCCCGGCCGTTCGTCATGTACTCGCAGCCATTCGCGCCGCAGCCTTCGACAACCGTCTTTGCGCCCGAGTTGCGCACGGCAAAGCGCACGCCCGCCGTACCTGCCGCGAACAGCTTCCCGGAGGTCGCGCCATAGAGGCACGTGTTTCCGATGATCGCATCGCCGATGGACGAGCGCCGATCGCGCGGACGCGGGGTGACGACTATGGTCGCGCCCGAAAGTCCCTTGCCGACATAGTCGTTGGCGTCACCGAGCACTTCCAGCAACAACCCCTGCACGCTGAA
>JAIXVM010000072.1 GCA_027482995.1 Hyphomonadaceae bacterium
CCGCCTATACCTATTTCCGGGCGGTGAACTCCCGCTTCGGCTCGATGCTGTATCCGGGCGGGGTGACCGAAGGCCAGTTCGGCGGGGTGACCCAAACCGTCAGCGAAGGCCTGAACGGCACGCGCCACCTTGAGGCCTGCGCCGAGGCGCGCAATGCCTCGAACCGGAAGCTGCGGTTTTTCCTGACGCTGCACGATGCGAAAGGCGACTGGGTGGCGACCGCGCCGGGTGTCTCGTCCCTCTCCCTTCAGCCAGGCGAGACGAAAACCATCTGCGCCGGCACGTCGGTGTCCTGGTTCCGGAGCGCAGCGAATATCGGCGAGGCCTATGCGCTGACGCTGAAAGTGGATGATCCGGCAACGCTCAATCCGTTCGGCGACCTGGTGGATGTGGACCGGCTGGACTGCGAGACGGCCAGCGGGAAGTGCGTGCGCCGGTCGCTCTAGGCTTTGGCGCAGCACGTTTGGCCGAGCGCAGCGGGGCTGGCCGGGTTTGTTTGATTGATTTCAACCTTGTCATCCCGGCGAAAGCCGGGACCCAGACTTTGAGGCACACAGCAAGGCCGCGTCACTGGGTCCCGGCTTTCGCCGGGATGACAGGCAGGGCTAGGTTGAGTCGAGAATTGAGGGCAAAGCCCCCTCCGTCATTTCGCAAAACGAAATGCCACCTCCGCCCACTTCGTGGGGGAGGATGGGGACAGCCGTGAGGGTTTCGAACGGGGCGAGGTTGGCCGGCAAGTCGCTCGCATAGCTTGGATCCGTCAGCGCACGGAAGGTTCTCTGCCGAGGTTTGTACGCGCCGGGGTCTTCGCGGTCGCCGAGGTGGACGAGTTTGATGAAGCCCCAGCGGTTCACGGAGTAGAGCGCGTTGGTGATGCCCTGGCGTTTGAGGGCGCTGAAGAAGCGGTTGATCTGCCAGACGAGGATCGGCCAGCACAGGACATTCACGTACGCGAACATGCGCGTGAAGTACGGGTCCTGGCGAAGGGCGCTCAGCGTCTGCATGCGCGAAGTATAACGCCGGGCCCGGAGGGGGTGCGTTCGCGGCAGGGAAGTATTTTACAAGCGCTTGGTGGGCTTCAGGATTTTGTTTTTTGAGGCGTGGAATTTGTAGGCGTAAGTGGTCCTCACCTCCCACCGCTTCGCGGCGGGCCTGCTTTGGGCGATTGCAGTGCAATCGCTTACCCTGCGCAGCCTCTCCCAATTCATGGGAGAGGGGTTAGGTGAGGCCTGCAGCTTTCAGGGCGGTCGCCTGGCGGACGGAGACAGTTTCCACGGAGAAGCCTTCGAGGCTTTGTTCGAAGAGCTTGTGGAAGTTGAGTTCGGCGCCGAGGCGCAGGTAGGCAGCGCCGAGGCCGATGGCGGCGCGGTCCATGAAGACGAACTCGCGCGGGATCTTCACCGGCCCCTTCTCTTTCAGGAGCGCGCGGACGCGGAAGGCTTCCTTGCGGCCATACTCGCCGGGCTTGATTCCGTCGGCGACCGAGCGGACGCGGTCGTCGATGATCGGGCCATAGATGAAGCGGGCCCAGACATTGAGCACTTCGACGAGTTCGCGGGAGAGGTTTTCGAACCCCCATGTCTCGTAAGCGGCGTAGGCGGCGTCGAAATCATCGTGAAGCATGGCGCGGTAGAGATCGACGACACCGCCGACAAATTTCGGCGGGAAGATGCGGACGCAACCAAAGTCGAGCAGGTTGATGCCGGTGCCTCCGCCGGTGACCTGATAATTGCCAAGGTGGGGGTCGCCGTGGATGACGGCGTAGGAGTTCATCGGCGCCCACCAGGTCCAGAAGAGCATCTCGGCGATGTGGTTGCGCACGTCCTGCGGCGCAGCCTCGAAGGCGCTGAGCTTTTCGCCGGAGAGCCAGGTCATGGTGAGCAAGCGGTCGGCGGAAAGATCCGGGATCAGCTGCGGCACTGTGACGAAAGGCTTTTCGGCGAGCATCGCGCCGTAAAGCGCCATGTGTTTGGCCTCGCGCGCGTAATCGAGTTCCTCGCGCAGGCGGTCGGTGATTTCCTCGACCATCGCATCGGCGTCGATCGAGCCGTCCATCCGCTTGAAAACGCCGAGCAGGGTGCGCAGTTGGCCGACGTCGGATTCGACCGCGCTCGACATGTCCGGATACTGCAGCTTGCAGGCAACCTCGCGGCCGTCGTGCAGTATGGCGCGGTGGACCTGGCCGAGGGAGGCGGCATGGGCAGCCTCGTGGGCGAAGCTGGCGAATTTTGCTTCCCAGCCGGGGCCGAGTTCGGCGCGCATGCGGCGCTTCACGAAGGGCCAGCCCATGGCCGGGGCCTCGGCCTGCAGCTGGCTGAGTTCATTGGCGTATTCGGGGGGCAGGAAGTCCGGGATGGTGGAGACCAGCTGGGCGATCTTCATCAAGGGGCCCTTGGACTTGCCGAGCGCTGCCGCGAGGGCCTTGGCCGTGCGCTGATCGCCCTCATCCCCGCCAAACAGGGACTGGGCCGCAAAGGCGAGGCCTGCGCCGGAGAGGTTTGCGCCGACCTTGGCCGTGCGGGCAAGGCGGCCGGACAGGCGGTTGCGTTCGGGATCGGCGGGACGGGAGGGCGTATCGGTCATGCCGCGGATATAGGGGCGCTGGCGGCCCCCGCACAGTGACGGCGCGCCGCGTTCTGGGCGGCCCGGCGGGTGCCCACGGCCAAAAAAGCCTCCCCGGGGCTGCTTTTCAGTCCTGAGTCCGGTTGACGCACACCCGGCGTTTATGTATCCCCCCGCCTTCGGCATGACGGGGCACGATCCCGCAGCCAACGGAGTTTACGATGGCGAATACCAAATCAGCCAAGAAAATGGTGCGCAAGATTGAAGCGCGCACCGAGGTCAACAAGGCCCGCCGCTCGCGCGTGCGCACATTCGTCCGCAAGGTCGAAGAAGCGATTGCCTCTGGCGACAAGGCCGCAGCTGCGGATGCACTGAAAGCGGCCCAGCCGGAAATCATGCGCGCTGTGACCAAGGGCGTCGCCCACAAGAACACGGCCTCGCGCAAGGTTTCGCGCCTGTCGGCCCGCGTCAAGGCAATGGGCTGAGACGAGACCGAAACGCCGGTTTTAGGCGATTGAATTTGACGCCCGTCAGGTCCGCCTGGCGGGTTTCTTTTTTTGGCCATTTGCGGAAATCGAATTGCAGCCAGGCGAGAAGATTTTTCGATTAGCGCTCGTTTCGCGGGCACTCGGTGAGGACCTTTTGAGACCTGTCTGGCGACATGCCGAAGCAACAGAAATTTATCTCAATTTCCACAGCGAAAAATGGAACTTTTCTGTTGACAGAACTTCTGCGAACAAATGTTTCCGCGCGCTCACTCACAATTTTTTTGACGGCGCAAATGTATGAATTTCCTGTGCATTTTTGCCGGGGGCCACATGTCAACACGCTAATTGCGGCGTTCAAAAAAAAGAGGGGCTTGTAGCAGATTTCTGTTCGCAATAGTTTCGCGACTGCCAGCTGAATTTCGTCCCGGTAAAGAGTATTTTTGCGTATCAGGCGGGGGCCTGCCGGGGCGCGTCGAGTGCGGGTTGGACAGAACGATCAAAACTAGAAACGGGGTCGGTGATGGACCGAAAAAGATTGTTTGTTTCTCGCGTCAACAAGGGAAATCAGGATCAAGCGGGTGGCGAAGCCACTGGCCTGCGCGTCTGGGATGATGTGCAGTTGGTCCTCGGCTCCCGGATTGCGCCGGAAGAATTTGACCGCTGGATTGCGGAGCTGCGACTGGTCGCAGAGGTCGACGGCGCCATGCTGCTCGCCGCGAAGGATCCCTACGCCCTTGAGCGGGCGGAGACCGGTTACAAGCGCGAGATCGAGCGCCTGTGGGCCGCGATGGACCCGCTTGGCCGTGCGATCAAATTGATCTGTTGGCGGACGGTTTCTGCGGAGATCCGCGAATTCATCGGTGACCCTTGGTCGGATGCGGGCGATCCGCCAGAACCACCGGGGCCGCCGGATGCCTCCTCGTCTGCCGGACCGGCGATGACGTTCGATACGCTCGTCGTCGGCCCGTCGAACCAGATTGCCGCCAACATGGCGAAGCGGATCGCGGCAGGTCTTCCGGCCGGCACGCCGATCACGCTGATGTACGGCCCGCAAGGCACCGGCAAGACGCATATCGTCATGGCCCTCAAGGCCGCCGTCGCGCGCAGCGATGCCAAGCGCAAGGTCGTGTACCTGACGGCGGAAGAATTCATGTCCGCCTATCTCGACGGCGTGAAGGCCCGCGACACGAGTCCGCTGAAGCGGCGTCTGCGCGAAGCGGCGATCCTCATCGTCGATGACCTGCACCGCATCGCCGGCAAGCCGGGCACCGAGAATGAGCTTTACCAAAATATCCGGGAAGTGACCGGCAATGGCGGTCAGGTCGTTCTGGTGGGTGATGCCGCGCCGGGCGAGACGGTCGGCTTCGGCCAGCGCCTGCGGAGTGAAATCAAGGGCGCGACCGCCGTCGAAATCGGCCTGCCCGACGCGGCGATGCGCCGTGACATCCTGACCCGGCTGGCGGCGTTCATCACGTCCAGCCACCCGGAATTCCTGCTCGAGGACGACATGATCCAGAAACTCAATTCCGGAATCCGTGGCCCTGGCCGCGAACTGACCGGCGCCGTGTGGAGCCTCTTCACGGAAGCAAACTTCGGCCAGGAAACGCCGACCGCAGAAATGCTGGACCGGGTGATCCGCCGGCATTCTGGCGAAGCGCGCGAGCCGACCATGGACGTGATCAAGAAGGCGACGCTGAAAGTGTTCCCGATCGCCCGCGCCGACCTTGAAGGGCCGAGCAAGATGCAGGCCTACGTGTATCCGCGCCAGATCGCGATGTACCTGTGCCGGACGCTGACGCGCAAATCCTTCCCGCAGATCGGGCTCGCCTTCGGCAAACGGGACCACACCACCGTTCTCTATGCGTTCCGTCGTATACGGGATGCACTGCCGAAGGATCCACGGGTCGCCGAGGACCTCGCGCGGGTCGAGGCTGTCGTGATGGACATGATCGACAGCGGCATGAGCTGACCCGGCCCTCCCCCAGCGTCTCCGCCCTAAGCGGAACCCGGGGGCGGCTTGGCTTTTTCCCGAACTTGGTTAAGGGTCTGCAGCCCGCAGCCGGACCGGCGCGGGGTGATTCCCGGCGCGTTCGGGAGCAGATATTCGCGGCAACAGCCACCAGAGGATTGGGGGAGCGGCAACGCAGCTCCCGTGATGGACGGACCTGAAGATGAAACTGACAATAGAACGCAGTGACTTGCTGGATGCGCTGAGCCACGTGCAGAATATTGTCGAGCGGCGCACGACGATCCCGATCCTCTCGAACGTGTTGTTGCAGGCCAAGAAGGGCGAACTGCGCCTGACGGCGACGGACCTCGATATCGAGGCGGTGGACTCGGCCGCGGCAAAAGTGACCCGCGAAGGCGCGGTCACGGCGCCGGCTGGCACGCTGTTCGACGTGGTGCGCAAGCTGCCTTCGGGCGCTGAAGTGCAGATGGAGCTGAACGCCGAGACGGGGCGGATCATCCTGACGGCCGGGCGTTCGCAGTTCGAACTGCCGACCCTGCCCGCGGCTGATTTCCAGACGATGGCCTCCGACGAAGGCAGCGTGCAGTTCAGCCTGCCGGCCAAGGAATTCGCACGTCTTATCGACAAGACGCGGTTTGCGATCTCGACCGAGG
>JAIXVM010000203.1 GCA_027482995.1 Hyphomonadaceae bacterium
CGCTGGTCGCGGTCGCTGCGGGCCCCGAGAATGGCGCAGCCGCACTGCTGACTTTCTCGACGATCTACGCCGTGACGACACTTGGCCTGTTTGCAGGCGTGCTTGCCATGCGCCGGGCCGGCGGCATGGTGGAAGGCATATCGGACCTTGGCGGATTGATCCGGACCAAACCGTTGCTCACGGTCATGCTCTCGGTGCTGATCTTCTCGGTGGCCGGGATGCCGCCATTCGGTGGGTTCTTCGGAAAGTACGAAGTACTACAGGCTGGTCTCAATGCGCAGCTCATGCCGCTGGCGATCCTCGTGGTCATCTCGTCGGTGATTTCGCTCGGGTACTATCTCAAACTGATCAAGATCATGTGGTTCGATGAGCCTGCCGGGCGTCTTGAAACGGTAGACGTGTCCGTCATGGGCGTTGTGCTGCTGAGCGCCTTGATCGCTGGCGTCATGTTTGTCGTGTTCATCAGCGAACTCGGCTCTGGGGGCTGGGCGACATTCGCGGCATCGGGGCTTTTGCGTTGAGTGAGGCTTGGCCCGTTTATCGGTTGGGCATCATCGACAGCACGAATACCGAAGCCAAGCGGCGGGTCGCTGCAGGTTTTCAGGATCAGTGGATCGTGGCCGACCAGCAGACCGCGGGCCGCGGCCGCCAAGATCACCAATGGGTTTCGCCGCATGGGAACATCTATGCGACGGCCCTGTTCCGGGAGCCGCACGGGCTGCCAGCCGCGCTTCGCCTGCCGTTTGCAGCGGCGCTTGCCGTCCATGACGTCGTCAAAGCGCACGCACCCGAAGCGGACGCCCGCTTGAAATGGCCAAATGACGTGCGGATCGACCGCAAGAAGGTGTCCGGGATCCTGGTTGAGACGGGCGGGGCAGGGACTGATTTTTGGATCGCGGCGGGTATCGGCATCAATGTCCAGGCGGCACCGGAAAATGTCTCGCAACCTGTGACGAGTCTGGCAGAGCTGGGCATGTCACCGGTCATGGACGTGGACACCGTGCTTACAACACTTAGGGGCGCCTTTGCGCGCCGGCTTGAGCAGGCCAGAGACGGGTTCACTGAAATCCGGAACACCTGGCTGGCGCACGCAGAAGGTCTCGGCGAGCCCGTTCACATTCGCGCGGGCGAGGTTGTGATTGACGGCGTTTTCGAGGATCTCGAGCACGACGGCGCCCTGGTGGTCCGATTGCCCGACGGATCGCAGCGATCCATAAGGGCTGGTGAAGTAGAAAATCGCAGGAGCTGATGGGCCATGCTGCTCGCAATAGACGTTGGCAACACCAACACCGTGTTCGCCCTGCATGATGGGGACGACTGGGTCCACAGCTGGAGAAGCGCAACGGACTCGACGAAAACCGCAGACGACCATGCCTCGTGGCTGTGGCGGCTGGCGGACATGCACGGCGTAGACCTGTCGGAGACGCAGGGCTGCGTCATCTCGACGGTTGTGCCCCAGGCGCAGTTCAACTTCCGGACACTGGCGCGGCGATACCTGAACGTCGAACCGATGTTCATTGGTGAGCCTGGCCTCAAGACGGGTGTCGAGCTGCGTGTGCGGCATCCCGAGCAGGTCGGCGCGGACCGGATCGCGTCTGCCCTCGGGGCCCACGTCAAATATCCGGGCCCGCTTGTCGTCATCGATAGCGGTACCGCAACCACTCTGGATGTGGTGGCCGCCGATGGTGCATTTGAAGGTGGCATCATCTCTCCCGGCATCTATCTATCGATGAGAGCCTTGCATGAGGCCGCCGCCCAGTTGCCCCGGATCGCGATCCAGAAGCCTGCGCAGGTCATTGGCAAGGATACGGTTTCGGCGATGCAGTCCGGTGTTTTTCTTGGATATATTGAACTCATTGATGGGCTCGTGCGGCGGGTCAAAGCCGAGTATGGTGAGCCCATGACCGTGGTAGCCACGGGCGGGGTCGCCTCCCTTTTTGAAGGCGCCAGCGAAACCATCGATTACTACGATCAGGACGTTCTGATCCGCGGATTGCTGGAAGTCTGGAAGCGGAACCGTTGAGACCTGATGCCCGATAGCGCTGCGACGACAGACGAGCTTGTATTCCTGCCCCTGGGAGGGTGCGGCGAGATCGGCATGAACCTGAACGCCTACGGGTACGGTCCGGCACATGCCCGGCGCTGGATTGTCGTGGATGTCGGGGTCACGTTCGGCAACGCGTCGACGCCCGGTATTGATCTGATCTGCGCAGATCCCGCCTACCTCGTCGGTGAGCACATCGATGCCGTGTTCCTGACGCACGCCCATGAAGACCATATCGGCGCTATCGGCTTGCTCTATCCGTTGTTGCGAACCAAGGCGCCGATCTACGCCACGCCGTTCACCGCCGAACTCGTGCGCGGCAAGATGCAGGAGCGCGGGCTCGATACGCGCCTTCTGAAGACGATTTCGTTGGAAGCGTCCGTCAAGGCGGGACCGTTCACGGTGAAGTATATCACCCTGACGCACTCGATTCCCGAACCCAACGCTCTGTCGATCGACACGCCCGCCGGCTTGATCCTGCACACGGGTGACTGGAAGATCGATCCGGAGCCGTTGATCGGGGCACGGACGGATATCGAGGGCCTGACAGCCCTTGGCAACCGCGGCGTTCTGGCGATGGTCTGCGACTCCACCAACGTGTTCGAAAGCGGCGAGGCGGGGTCCGAGGATACTGTCCGCAAAGGCCTGATCGATCTCATCGCCAAGCAGACGGGAGCTGTGGCCGTGACCACGTTTGCCTCGAACGTGGCGCGGGTAAAGTCGATCATCGAAGCGGGGAACCTGGCGGGACGTGACGTCTGCCTCGTGGGCCGCAGCATGCACAAGATCACCGGCGCGGCCAAAGCCGTGGGGATCCTGCCGCCCCGGCTTGAGTTCGTGGACGAGTCCGAAGCGGGATATCTGCCGCCAGAAAACATCCTCTATCTATGCACCGGCAGCCAAGGTGAAGCGAATGCTGCGCTATCGCGTATCGCACGCGGCGACCACCGGCATGTGACGCTGAGAGAAGACGACACGGTCATTTTCTCCTCCCGCCTCATTCCGGGCAATGAAAGCTCGGTCTATGCGCTCCAGAACTCCCTTGCGGAGCAGGGCATACGCATCATCACGCCCCGCATGGTGGAGGAGCCAATCCACGTATCCGGTCATCCGTGCCGGGACGAACTGAGGCGGATGTACCAGTGGGTCCGGCCCCGGGTGTCGATCCCGGTGCACGGTGAACGTAGGCACATCATGGAACATGCGGCCTATGCCAAATCGCTTCAGGTCCAGTCTGCGCTCACACCGCGCAATGGCAGCCTGATCCGGCTTGCGCCTGGCGAGCCGGAGATCATCGATGAGGTGCCGTCGGGCCGCCTGATGCTCGATGGATCACGGCTTGTGCCGGAGGCTGCCGAGGGGCTTATCGAACGGCGCCGTTTGTCCGTCAGCGGATTGATCTTGGCAACCGTCTGCCTTGACGATGATGGAGACGTGCTCGACGGGCCCGTCATCGCGGTAAAGGGGCTCTCCGAATCCGATGGACGGATCGCAGATGAAAGTCTTGAGCCGCTGGACATGGCCGCAGCGCGCGCTCTTGACGGTATCAAGAAACGCGACCGGCTCGATGACGATGTCGTGGAGAAGGTTGTGGGCCGTGCGTTGCGCAAGGCGTGCGAACTGGAATTCGGCATTCGTCCGCTGATCGAAGTGATCGTCCTTAGGAGTTGACCCAACATGAGTGAATTCAAGATTGGCCCGTTGAACCACGTGGGCGTGGCCGTTCCAAACATCGAACAAGCCTGTGAAACCTACCGCACGCTGTACGGCGCAACAGACATCACGACGCCGTTCGACATGCCGGAGCAGGGCGTGAAGGTCTGCTTCGTCAATTTGCCGAACAGCCAGATTGAATTGATCGAGCCGTTGAATGAAGCGTCGCCGATTGCCAATTTCATTAAGAAGAATCCGAATGGCGGGCAGCATCACGTCTGTTTCGAAGTTGCCGATATCAATCAAGCTGTGACCGAAATGGAAAAGCGCGGCGCAACGGTTTTGGGCAAGCCCCGGATCGGCGCACACGGCACGATGATCATCTTCGTGCATCCCAAGAACTCGAACGGTGTCCTCGTCGAGCTGATGGAAACACCGAAAGAGCATCACTGATGTCTTTCGCAGGCGGCATCATTGTTTTCGTGCTGGCGTGGTGGATCAGCTTTTTTGCCGTGCTGCCGATTGGTGTGCGCGGGCAGTGGGAAGACGACTCCACCGTGCCAGGAACCGAAGAAGCCGCTCCCAAGAACCCGATGCTGGTGAAAAAGGCTATATGGGCTTCGGCGGGCGCCGTTGTGGTGACCGCGCTCGCTGCACTCATCATACCCCGTGTGCTTGCGCTTTAGCGGTCCGACCGGCTAGTTGAGCCCGTCCGGAACAGCCTGAAAGAGATCTTTGAATGCGCCTGTCGAATTATTTCCTGCCCGTTTCCAAGGAAGCGCCGGCCGACGCGGCAATCGTTTCTCACCAGATGATGCTCCGGACCGGCATGATCCGGCAAAACGGCGCGGGGATCTATTCGTGGTTGCCGCTCGGATACCGCGTCTTGAAGCGGATCGAGCAGATCGTGCGCGAAGAGCAGGACCGCGCAGGGGCCATCGAAATGCTGATGCCGACGCTTCAGCAGGCGGACCTCTGGCGGGAGTCGGGCCGCTACGAAGCGTATGGCGACGAGATGCTCCGCATCAAGGACCGCCATGATCGCGAAATGCTGTACGGCCCCACGAACGAGGAACTGATCACGGACGTCTTCCGCGCCTATGTGAAGAGCTACAAGCAACTTCCGCTCAATCTCTACCATCAGCAATGGAAGTTCCGGGATGAACGGCGCCCGCGCTTTGGCGTGATGCGCGGCCGGGAATTCCTGATGAAGGATGCGTATTCGTTCGACCTGAACGAGGAAGATGCGCGGAAGGCCTATCGGCGCATGTTCTGTGCCTATCTGAACGCGTTCTCCCGGATGGGGCTGACAGCTATTCCGATGCGCGCCGATACCGGCCCGATCGGCGGTGACCTCAGCCACGAATTCATCATCCTGGCCGATACGGGTGAGAGCGCCGTCTTCTGTGACCGCGAGTTGCTCGACTTGCCCGCGCCCGGGCTCGATCTAGACTTCAGCTCCGATCTCACGCCGATCGTCGAGCAACGCACAAAATTCTACGCGGCGACGGAGGAGATGCATGATCCCGCCGCCTTCGAGGCATTGCCAGAGGCGCGCCGGGTCTCCGCGCGCGGTATCGAAGTAGGGCACATCTTCTATTTCGGAACCAAATACTCCCTGCCGATGAACGCCGTTGTTCAGGGCCCGGACGGTCAGATGGTGCCTGTGCAGATGGGCAGCTACGGCATCGGCGTCTCGCGCCTCGTTGGTGGCATCATCGAGGCCAGCCACGATGAACACGGGATCGTGTGGCCGGATGCCGTGGCACCGTTTCCTGTCGGCATCATCAACATGCGCGCCGGTGACGCCGCCTGTGAAGCGGCATGTACAGCGCTTTATGACCAGTTCGCAAAAGCCGGCGTCGAGGCCCTCTACGACGATACAGACGACCGGGCCGGAGGCAAGTTCGCGCGCATGGACCTGATCGGCCTGCCTTGGCAGATCGTGATCGGCCCGAAGGGCCTCGAAAAGAGCACCGTTGAACTGAAGCGTCGCAAGACCGGCGAGAAGATTGAAATGTCCGCCGAAGACGCTCTGAGGAAGGTCCTCGCGTGAGCGAAAAAGTCGCCAGCAATGCGGTTCCGTTCGGACGGCTCGAGCGCACGCTCGCCTGGCGCTACCTTCTGGCGCGGCGCGAACATGGCGGCGCCAGCCTGATCGCAATTATCTCCTTTGTCGGCATCTTCTTCGCCGTTGCGGCCTTGATCATCACGATGTCGATCATGAGCGGCTTCCGCGCAACGCTTCTCGACGCATTGCTGGGCGGCGAGCCTCACATTGCGGCAGCCGTGGATGGATATCCGCAGGAGGAGGCCATCGAACTCGCGAACATCATCCGCGAGACTCCTGATGTCCTCAGTGTATCGCCCTACATCGAACAGTTCGTTTTGCTCTCTGCGAATGGTGTGCGCACGGGCGGCGTCGTGCGTGCCATTCCGCCTGCTGACCTTTCCACCATGCCGATCCTGAAAGACGGCGGAGAAACCGCAATTGC
>JAIXVM010000079.1 GCA_027482995.1 Hyphomonadaceae bacterium
CTGAACATCAGTTGCCATCAGGCTCGCAAGCGCCGCCTCATCACCCGCATCGAGCGCGGCGCCGAAGGCGGTCACGATCTCGACGGGCGACATGGACGCTTCGGGATGTGCACCTCCGTGGGCCAAGGCGGGACTTGCAAGGCCTATCAACGCGGCGGCGGTGAAGCTGGACAGGAGCGGTATCATTTGAGTCTCCTCAAATGGTTGGACCAGAAATGGTGGTAGCGGCGGCGATGAAAATGAGGATGGCTGCAAACAGGATCGCATCAACCCGCAAGGTGGCGCGTAACGCGGCGCGCCCTTTGGCCGGCTCAGTCGCCAACCGGCGGGCAATTATCGTCATGTTGAGAGCGCCGAGACCGAGAGCCAGTGTTGCTGCGAGAAGTTTTGCGGCGAGCAACTGTCCGTATCCGGAGCTCAGGGGGTTCGCAAAGCTCCCATCGATGCGCCAGAAAAGATAAATGCCGGAGACGAAGAGAGCCGGCACGGCAAACCGGGCGATCCGGCTGAATGCTTCAGTCCGGGCGAGGATATCGGCATCCGACATCGCAGGACCGGGCCAAAGTGTGACCGGCGCGGCGAGCCAGAAGCCTGCGATGAGAAGGTGGCCGGCCACGATCCAGGGCGCGAAACCCGGTGCCTCCAGGGCTGCGGAATGTCCGGTGAGCGCAAAGCTTGAGCTGATGCTGATGGCGGCGAGGGCGAGTGGCAAGCGATGCTGGAAAGTGCTCGCCAATAGGAGGCACGCCGCGCCGCCGAGCAGGACGAGGGTAGGGCGCCCGCCAGCAGTCCAGGTCCACCCGAACTGTTCGGCCGACAGGGCTGCGCCGAGACCGCCAACCATTTGAGCGTTCAGAATGAGGAGCCGCACAATAGCGGCGACGGCCACAAGGCCCGCGAGCCAGAAGTAGGCACGGCGGTTCGCCACCAGCCCGAGCGTCCCATGGAGCGCCGCCCCGATCGCCCCAAGGCTGACTGCGTAGAGCAGCCCTTTGGTAACCAGATTGGCGGCGTCCAGAAGGGGCATGTCGGATCGATACCTACTTCAGTTCGACGGACGATTTGCCGTTCATGGGGTGCCCATCTTTCGACAGCGTTCGCCATTCAAATGTGTAGCGGCCGGGTGCGAGGTCTGGGAGCGGCACACTGAATGTTTTGGCGGGCGCCTTGGGCGGCTGGAATCCTGTCTCGACGGTCTCGCCGGTCCCTGTCCGGATCGAGAAGGCGATCAGTCCGACTGGCTGGCCGAAGCTGAAAGAGAAGGCGTCGGGGAGTGTTTCGAGAACGGCTGCATCTGCAATGTTGGCCATCTCGACGCTGGTATGTGCGAGCGCCGGGGCGGCCATGATTGCGACACTAGCGAGCGCGGCGGTGACCATTTTCAGAGTGTACATGGGATGTCCTTTCAAGGGAGATGTTCAGGGGTCATGGTCAGAACCAGACCCTTATTCCGGTGACGAAGGAGAGGGTTTCGGTGTCCTCGCCGCGGGTGCGGGCATAGTCTGCCGTCTCACCGGTTGAGGCTTTCCAATTGACCCCGACATAGGGGGCGAACTGACGATCAATCTCGTAGCGCAGGCGCAGGCCCATCTCGGCCGTCGAAAGCCTGCCACCCGTTTCGAGCTCGGGTACGTCCTCGGCCGCAAAGTTCAGTTCTGTACGCGGCTGGAGTATCAGGCGCTGTGTCAGCAAGAACTCATACTCAGCTTCGAAGCGGGCAGAGAGATCGCCCTCTTCACTCAGGAATACCGCGCCGTCGACTTCGAACCAGTAAGGGGCAAGCCCCTGGATCGCGGCGACCGCGTAAGTGCGGGAAGGACCTGGTTCGAAATCATGTCGAACACCTGCCTGCAGGTCGAAGTACCTCGCAATGGGGCGTGACCAGAGAGCCTGGACTTCGGCTTCCTCAAATGCGCCGGCATCGAGATCGTAGTCGATCTCGGACTTGATCCAGAGCCGGCTTTCGTCCGTTCCCCACCAGCCCTGGCCTTCCAGCAGAAGGGCCGGTGAGCCCTCACCGGACTGGTACTCGAACCGGTCGGCAAGGACGAACAGCGTAGTTGCGCCACCATGCTCTTTTTTGAGCGCATCTTGGGACGCCTTGAAGTCGTCCTTGTCCCAGTAGGCTTTGGCTTGCGAGCCCGGGACGGGCGTTGCCTGCGAGATGGCGGGAGCGGCGGTCACCAAGGACAGCAAGACGAAGGCTGAGGAAAAATGTGCGCTTTTCATCAGCGATGTCCTTCGTGCTGCATACCCGGCATCCCGGTTTCGGTCTTTGCCTTGTCTTCCGCTGACGGAGCAATGGAAGGCCTGTGTCCTTTGTGTGCGTCATCAGCCATGGCGGCCTTACTGTGCGGCACGACCGAGACCACCTGCATCATGCCGGCATGCATGTGGAAGAGGAGGTGGCAGTGGAAGGCCCAGTCGCCCACATGGTCTGCTGTGACATCAAAGGACAGCCGCTCCGCCGGTTTGACGGTCACTGTATGCTTGCGCGGCTTGTGATCGGTATCGCCGACTACGAGATCAAAGAACATCCCGTGCAAATGGATGGGATGTGTCATCATCGTATCGTTGACGAGTGTCACGCGCAGGCGTTCACCTTCATGGAAAATGATCGGACCTGTCACTTCGCTGAGCTTCACGCCGTCGAAGGACCACATATACCGTTCCATGTTGCCGGTGAGGTGAATCTCCATCTCTCGGCCCGGCGCCCGCGTATCGGGGTTGGGCGTCAGGCTGCGCAGCTGCGAATATCGGAGCGCCCTGTGCGGCACGGATTCGAGGCCGAGACCCGGCTCGTCGATGCGGCTCACCTGAACCATCGCGATGTTGTCGACACCCACGCCCATCTTGTGGTCATGGCCTTGCGGGACGGTATCGGTCATCGCCACAGCGCCGTGATCCATGCCGGGCATGTCTCCATGGTTCATGCTGCCATGGTCCATGCCCGCCATCGAACCGTGATCCATGGACGCCATGTTCATACCCATGTCGCGGTGGGTCAGAACGGGCGGCTCGCGCAGAAGCGGCGCAGTTGCGACAAGGCCAGCTTCCGGGGCGAGGGTTGCAACCACCTGGCCGGACCGGTCAATGGATTCCGCAACCAGCGCGAAGGCGCGGGCCCGCGTCGGCGTGACAACGACATCATAGGTTTCCGCAACACCGATCTGGAACTCGTCGGTCTCGATGGGCTGTACATGGAGGCCGTCAGCGGCGACCACCGTCATTGGCAGTCCGGGTATCCGGAAATTGAATATTGTCATGGCTGACGCGTTGATGATCCGTAGCCGGATACGTTCTCCGGAATTGAAGATCGCGGTCCAGTTGTCGTCTGTCGCGTGGCCATTGATCAGATAGGTGTAGACCGATGCAGTGACATCCGAGATGTCGGTCGGCGACATCCGCATGGCGCCCCAGGAGGCCCGGTCGGCAAGGGTTGGCCCGAGGCCATTTTCACGGGCGTCTTTCAGGAAGTCGCCCATTGTCCGTTGTTGGAAGTTATAGACGGCCGCATCCTTCTTCAGGCGCGCAAACACCTTGTGCGGGTGTTCGAAGCTCCAGTCCGACAGGACGAGCACATACTCGCGGTCTGCCTGTACCGGATCATCTTCAGCAGGATCGATGATCAGCGGACCGTAATGGCCCATCTGTTCCTGCAAGCCCGAATGCGAGTGGTACCAGTAGGTGCCGCTCTGCGGGACGGCGAACTCATAGGTGAACGTCGACTTGGGCTTGATGCCGGGGAAGGAGACCCCGGGCACCCCGTCCATGTGGAACGGCACGAGAAGCCCGTGCCAGTGAATCGAAGTATCTTCTTCGAGAGTATTGTTGACCTTGAGGGTCACCTTTTCGCCTTCGCGGAACCGGATGAGCGGCCCGGGTAGCGTTCCGTTGATAGTGATGGCATGGCCGGAGCGCCCGCCGATCTCGACGGCGCTGTGGCCGACGGTGAGGTCAAAGGCATTGCCGGAGACTTCAAAGATTCCCCTGTTGCCGGCGTTGGCGCTGCGCGCCCAAGCCGGTAGCAGGGCGCCCGAGGCTGCGAAGAGACCGCCGGCAGCGGCCGTGCGGAGAAGACTGCGTCGTGTAAGCATGGGTTCGAACCTTGTGTGAGGAACGCCTGCCGCGCGCGCCGAAAGCGCCCTGCGCGACAGGCGACAGGATCAGTGCTGGCTATGGTCCATCTCAGCAGCGGGCTTTTCCTCTGCCGGCGGAGCATCGGATGATTTCTTCATCATCGCGCACATTTCCTTGCAGTTCATGGCTTCGGCATCGGTTGGTTTCATATCGCCGTGTTTCATGCCGTCCATGTTGCCATGGTCCATGCCCTTCATGGCGCCGTGATCCATTCCCGGCATTGCGCCATGATCCATCCCGCCCATGTCGCAGGACTTGCCGCTGGCTGCCGCGAGCGTCATGGCCGTCTCATGCATCTTGCCCATGCACGCGTCATGGAGGCCTTTCGGGGCGTCCAGCGAACACATCGCTTCAATCCTGTAAGACTTTGACTTTGTGTCCTCAGACAGGAGGAAGTGGACGCGGTCGCCGGTGGCGAAGGCGGACAGGTCAACGCCTTTGGCGGCCTTGAAGTCCATCGTCATAGCGTCCCAGTTGAGGGCGGCGATAGGCGTGTGATCGATCGTGGCGTTTGATGCTTTGACGTCGAGGGCAGTCACCGTGCCTTCGCCCATCGGCAGGCCGCAATGGTCTGAGTGCTGCATCATGGCAGCGGAACTACCGCCTTCAAGCGCAAAGGCGGGTGAGGCTGCAAACACAACGGCAGCGGCGAGAATTGAGTGGGTGAGTTTCATTGGAACGTCGTCCTGTAATTGATCGGCCGGGAAGCGGGCGCAAAGGCGCAAACGCTTGGGATGGATGAAACAATCTGCGCAGCCGGCGTGGCGCGCGCAGGATTCATCACAGGATCAAATCTGCAGGCGGACTTTCAGTGAGAAGGGAGACGATCGAGGTCGGGGAGGCCCTGTGTCTGGTTCTGTATTCAGGTCGGCGAGCCTGAACAGGCTGCCTGATTTCAGGCCCGGAACCGGCGGGAAGATTGCGACGTGCGCAGGAGAGGCACTGACCGCCTTCAGCGACGCGTCAGCAGGCAGCGCAACGGTCACACAATGGGTGCAGTCATGATCCGGAACTTCAGAACCCTTATTGCAGTGCTGGTCCTGTGACGGATCATTTGCAGCCGCATGGTGGCTGTGCGCTGAAGGGACGGAAACCGCAATTTCTGGTCCTGCCAGCGCGCCTGCGACCGCTGCGCAGGCACACGCTGCGTGCCCGCCGCCCAGTACGAGCAGGGTTAGGGCAATAATCGCGCTGCGCAGGGAACCCATCATGGAGCGTTGACCAACAGAGACTGAGAGATTATCTATACCCCATAGAGGTATATGTCAAATGCATCAGTCGCAGCCTAAATCCGTCGTTACCAGGCTCAGGAGAATCGAAGGCCAGGTGCGCGGCGTCGCCGGCATGGTCGAGGAAGGCCGCTACTGTATCGATATCCTGACCCAGGTTCAGGCGATCAAAGCGGCGCTCGGAAAGGTCGAAGACGAACTCCTGAAGAACCACGCCGCGCACTGTGTGGAAGAAGCCATCCAGGACGGCGATGCCGAGAGCCAGAGACAGAAGTTTTCTGAACTTGTGGACCTCTTTGGCAAGTACCGGGGCTGATGTGTTGTCCTCAGCAAATCGTAGGCGCGCGTATGAGGAGTAAATAGCCCCTCGATATGTGGACGCCTTCTTCCCTAAATTATAGCAAGGGGATCAGACTGGTAAAGGCTGTTTTCGGCGAACTCCGGCCTAGCGGCGGTAGGGCGTCCGGACGGCACGATCGGATTGACCCTTCCGGTCGCCGACGATTGCGATCGAAGGAATCCCAACCGAATTCGGGCACCTTAGTTCACAGGTTGACTATCGCATATGTGGTCGGAACTTAAGAATTGGGCCCGCGCGATCAAGCGCGACACGCTCGCAACATACTTCGCTGTGCAAGACCCGCGCACGCCGTGGTTCGCAAAGTCGGTAGGTCTTATTGTTGTAGCCTATGCGCTTTCACCCATCGATCTGATCCCGGATTTTATTCCGGTCCTCGGCTATTTGGACGACGTGATTCTCGTTCCCGCGGGTCTTTGGTTGGTGATCCGACTTGTTCCCGAACAGGTGATGGAGGAATGCCGCACACGCGCCGAGGCTTCTTCGGCTCGCCCCCAGAGTAAGCTTGCCGGTGTTATCATTGTTTTGATTTGGCTCGTGGCTGCGGCGCTGGGCGCGCTGTGGATGATTGCGCTTGCAAGGAACAAATGACGCATTTCGGCGAAGTCCGGCCTAGCGCGGATGAAGTCGCTAAATGACAGGATTGCGGCGACCCTGCCGACCAGGGAATTTCAGCAACGGAGCCGCATTGGCCCTTTTCAGACATCGTCAAAGGTAAGCGCGAATGACCTCGCCCCCGATGATCTGGCACAATCTCGCACATTTACGCAGGAGCATTTCCAGAGGTTAGACCTGGTTCAAACAAACCGCGAAAGCAAGACGAGGCTGATCACGGTCGCTAGGCGAAGGCTCAACTCACGCAATACGTTTTGCTTCGGGACGAGCCGCGAAAGCGCTTCCGGAACCGGCATCGGCTTGAGAGCGGATACATTTGCGCCGCCAGTATTGCCCAAAGGGACCCAGCCCAAGATGAACCCGGGGACCGTGGCAATAAGTCGGACAATTTGGCCGAAGACTTCGCGGTTGTCTCTTCGTGCCGCACCCACCCGCAACATCCACAGATGAACAACAATATGCGGCAAGAGGAACTGCTGGCCCAGAATTTGAGCGGTTTCGAGGCTTGCAAATGCGGCCTCGTAGTTGCGGTCGGCGTAAAATGACTTGGCCGATTCCAGGCTGTCCCTGAAGGCAGCTCGAAGTTCAGAGGTCATTTTGAGGGTTCCTCACTGGACTTGCTGTCAGATCGTGCCTGCGCCTCGCAGGCTCGGTGTTTGACGAGCCGAGGCGACGTGAGCGACTTCAGCGTACGGACGGGCGGCTTGCCGCATTCATCGGTTTCAATTTTCGCCAATGCCTCTTGGTCTGAGCCCGCCGCCGGCGGCGCCGAAGCGCAGCCAGTGAGTGCGATGAGGGCAACGGAAATAAGTCTGAGGTGCAGTTTCATGAGTCTGTCCTTGTTCAAGAAGTGATCAATTGCATTTACCGATAAGCAGTCTGGCCAAAGCGACGGCGTGTGAGCGCGGAAATCATTGTTGGATGCAGCATCTCATTCCGCCGGAATGGCGGCCCCTCCCTGCCCTGGTTGCCGGATTGGGGTTGTCCTGAATCCGTGGACGATCCGGTAGAGCGCTGGCAGCACGATCAGCGTCAGGAGCGTCGAGGAGATGATGCCCCCGATCACGACGGTTGCCAGCGGGCGCTGGACCTCGCTGCCGGCGCCGATGTTGAACGCCATCGGTACAAAGCCGAGGCTGGCGACCAGGGCGGTCATCAGCACGGGGCGCAGGCGCTGGAGAGCGCCTTCCCGGATGGCGAGCAGCAAGTCTTCACCGGCCTCGCGCCTCGCCTTGATGAAGCTCAGCATGACGACGCCGTTGAGCACGGCAACACCGGACAGGGCGATGAACCCGACACCGGCCGAGATCGATAGCGGCATGTCCCGGAGCGCGAGCGCCGCCACACCGCCCGTGAGGGCCAGCGGAACGCCCGAGAACACAATGAGCGCATCCCGCGCCGTCCCGAACAACATCAGGAGCAGTCCGAAGATCAGCAGCAGGGCGACTGGCACGACGATGGCGAGCCGATTGCTTGCGGAGACAAGCTGTTCATAGGTTCCGCCATACTCGATCCAGTAACCGGGCGGGGTCTCCACCTCGTTGGCAATAACGGTCTGCAGTTCACTGACGAACGAGCCGAGATCGCGGCCCCGGACGTTTGCTGACACGACGATCCGACGCTTGGCATTCTCGCGGCTGATCTGGTTAGGACCCATGACGATCTCCACCGTCGCAAGCTCGCTCAGCGGCAGGAATGTCACCCCATCAATGGTCTGCCGCGATACCGGCAGCGGAATTGGCAGGCGTTTGATTGCCGCAACGTCTTCGCGAAGCGCGTCCGGGAACCGGACCACGATATCGAACCGGCGGTCGCCTTCGAAAAGCTGCCCGGCGACGGATCCGCCGAGCGCCGTCGAGACGACCC
>JAIXVM010000082.1 GCA_027482995.1 Hyphomonadaceae bacterium
AGGGCGTCCAGCCCGGTCCGATATTGCGCTCGAAGAACTCCTTGCCCTTGGTCAGAACGACGGTCCAGTCGTCACCCTGATCGCGGCGCAGGTAGTGGTCCATGCCCTTGAGTTCGATGAACTCGACCGGCTTGCCGGCTTTCTTCAGCGAAGCCGCCATCATTTCGGACTGCTCGATCGGCACCGTCACGTCGAGTTCGCCGTGGACGATCAGCAGCGGCATGCCGACCTTGTCGGCATTCTTGTTGGCCGAGTAGCGGTCCAGTTTGGCGGCGTCTTCACCATATTCGCCGATCGCGCCGTTCCAGTACTTGTACGACACGCTCTGCGTGCCGCCCTGCTCACGGCGAACCCATTGCAGCATCTCGCGAAGATCCGACACGCCGGCGCCCGCGAGCGAGCACTTGTAGAGTTCGGTATCGCGGAAGCTCGCGGTGAAGGCGACGTAGCCGCCATGCGACCAGCCGGCGACGCAGACCTTGTCGGCGGCCGCATAGCCCGCCTTGATCAGCGCGCGGGTGCCGTCGTTGATGTCTTCCTGGATCAGCCCGCCCCACTGGCCGTGACCGGCTTCAACCCATTTGCGGCCGGTGCCCGAACCACCGCGGAAGTGCGGTTGGAACACGGCATAGCCCTGGGCCGACCAGTATCCGGCCATCGGATCGCCGCCCCAGCCATCGCGCGCCTCAGGGCCGCCATGCGGCAGCACGATCGTTGGCAGGTTGCGTGTCTCGGCCGTCGCGCCGGGCGGCAGCCAGAGATAGCCCCACATGTCCGTGCCATCGGCGGCGGCGTATTCGAAGATCATCTTCGAGGGCAGCAGGTCCGGATTGATATCGGTGCGCGTGGACTGGAAACGCTCAAGCGCGCGCGCCTTGGTATCGAAGATGTAGTAGGCGCCTGGCTCTTTCGGGCCATCGACCATCAGCAGGATCGAGCCGTTCAGGCTACCGCCACTCGCCAGTGAGACGTTGGCTTCCTTCCCGATCGCATCCTCAATGGCCAGCCAGTCGGCTTTCACCGTCGGATCCGCTGGAACGCATTCCCACTGATAGGCCTCGAAGCACGCGCCTGCGACCTTACCGGTCGCGGGGTCGCGCATGACGTTGAACACGTCAAACTGCGCATCTTCGTAGATCGGCTCGGCATAGGTCCCGGTCAGCACGTCGTAGACATAGAGACCGTTGGTGTCGCGGCCATTCGGCCGTCCACTGACGATCGCGGTGCCTGGACGTGGACCGCGGCCCAGGCCCTGGAAGTCCGGCGCGCCGTTGGCACGTTCCTCGCCCCGGAAGCGCACGATCTCGATCCACTTGCCTTTCGCATCCTGGCGAAGCCAGGCCGTGCCCTTGCCGCCCGACACAGAGTCTTCGCGCAGTGCCGGCTTCAACTCGCTGTCGAGCACGAAGCCGATCGTATCGGCATTGCCGGTTTCCATGATGGTGGATTTTCCGGTGCGCACATTCACCTTGCGCAGCTGGCTGCCGCCCGTGGACGGTGTCAGCAGCAGGACATGTTCCGGATCTTCCGGAAGCAGTTCTTCAATGGCAGCCGACACATAGGCGGGGAAGCCCTGATCGCCGGCCGGATCGTAGAGAGACTTGAGATCGCTTCCGTCCAGATTGCTCGTCAGCACACGGCTCGTATAGGAAAAGCCGAGGTCGGTGGCTTCGGCCGATTCACGAGTCCGGGACGCCTTGCCTTCGACGATCTCGAACTTCTGCTGCAGACCGAAAATCAGGCGGTCTGCGCCCTTGAACTGCACGAAGGTGAGCTCAAGGTTCTGGTCCTTGCGTGCCCGCTGGATCGGTTTGGTCACTCGCGTGGTGCGATCATGGATGATCAGCAAGTCGCCGTCCTTGTCGCGCAGGATGCCGGCAATGAACTTGCCGTCCGGCGACAGCGTGGCGCCGCGGAACGTCTCGTATCCGACGAAAGCTGACGTGTCGGCGCGCGCCACGGCGCCTTGCGCCGACGCAGCAGTGAATGCGCCGCCAAAACTGGCGACAGCGAGCGCAGCCAAAGCTGCGCCGAGACGTGGTACACGCATGGTGAATGACTCCCGGTAGATATAGATGTTTCAACGCCCTGATGGTGTAGATAATCGGTCACGCAATCGTCACGTCAAGGAGTTTTGGTAGTGACCCAGGCAGGGCGAGGCGGTAACACGGGCCACATGAGTTTGCCCCCTGGTTCCGGATCCACCAACGCGCCCATTCCCGTCAGCGCTGCCCGCCTCCTCCAGGAAGGCCAGGCGCGCATGAAACAGGGCGATTTCGCCGCAGCCGCAGACCTTGCGCAGGCTTTGCTACGGGCCGATCCGCGCTCGGCAGATGCATGGGTGTTGCTGTGCGCCGCGCTGATCCGGATGGGCAGCGCAGATGATGACCGCGCGCTGGCCGACGCCCTTGCCGCGGTTCCGGTGACCCATCCGGCCCATCCGATGCTAGCCGCCGAACGTAGCCGTGTGCTCGCCAAACGCGGCCGATACGGGGAAGCGGTTGAACTTGCCCGGAT
>JAIXVM010000270.1 GCA_027482995.1 Hyphomonadaceae bacterium
CTAAACCCCGGTTTGCGATCATTGCCCGGCCGAAACAAGCCGCAGGACGATCCTTATGAACCTTTATCATTGCATGGTTGAGCTCAAGAGCGGAGACCGCGCGCTTCAGTTCGCGGCGGCCGCAGATGCCTGGCTCGGGCACCTGAAATCCGAAAACATCATCACCGACTGGCGTCTTCTGCGCCGCAAGTTCGGGCTCGCCTCCGGTCAGCACACAGACTTTCTCATTGAAATCGAAGTCGAGAGCATGAGCGAGCTGGAAAAGGCCTTCAGCCTCCTGTCGAAAATGGATGACGAGCACACCCGCCGCTACGAATTCATGCACAGCCTGATCGGGTCGATGGAAGTCGGACTCTACCGTCCCTATCCGGATCCCGAGCAACGCGAGCGCATCGCCTTTCTCTGATTCTTCCGCCGGTTTTTTCAGCGCAGGGAAATTGACGCCTCCCTCTGGCGGCGGTATGCAGCGCTCATGTTCATACGCAACACCCAGCAACAGACAGGCCAGACGCACCGGACAACGGCGCGCGTGTTTGTGTGTGGCTGGCCCGGAACCTGATCAGGTTCCTGCGCTGAGCAGACACCAAACCCCGCCCGAGAGGCGGGGTTTTTGTTTTTGCCCCCGTCTCTCAAAACCAAGGAGACTGACATGAGTTTTGAGACGGATGACGAGATCGAAGCGCTGGCGCGCGACATGGTGGCGTGCCGGTTGCCCAAGGACCGCTGGACGCACGCGGCGCATTTCGCGGCGGCGCTCTGGCTGCTGCGCACGCGCGGCGAGGCAGCCTATGCCGAGATGCCGGGGCTGATCCGGCGCTACAACGAATCCGTAGGCGGACGGAATACCGATACGGAAGGCTATCACGAGACGATCACGCAGGCCTCGCTCAAGGTCGCCGCGCGGGCGCTGGCGGCGGCCAAGGGCGCGCCGCTGACCGCCGTGCTCGCGGACATGATGGCGGGGCCTTGCGGGCGGTCCGGCTGGATCTTCGACTATTGGACGAGGGAACGGCTGTTCACGCCGGAGGCACGGCGCGAATGGATTGCGCCGGACCTTGCGCCCTTGCCGGATTGGCGCGACGGTTGCGCCCTCGATCCTCGGGCCTGACCGTCAAGGGAGCCTATCCGATGCCGGTGAGTTACTGGTGTATGCCGTGTGCGGAGGATGCCGCCACCTATGCAGCGGTGATCCGAACCCTCGCGGCGGCGCAGGGCGCGCCGCTGTTCGCGCCGCACCTGACGCTGGGCACACTGGCCGAGGCGGCGGAGGATGTGGCGGGCGCCCTGTCCGCGCTGGCTGGCTTGCGGCTCAGGCCGGTGGGCGTCGATGGCACGGCGGCCTTCACCACGTCACTGTTTGTGCGGTTTGAGGCGACCGCGGGTCTGCTGGCCGCCCGGCGACTGCTGGAGGATATGGACGGCTTCATGCCAGGCCGGCCGTTCGATCCGCATATCAGCCTGTGTTATGGGCCGCCGCCCGCGCGCAAAGCGATGGACCGCGACATCGCTGCCTTGCTCGCCGCACCGGTGCGGTTCGACAGGCTGGTGGCGATGACGATTGGCGACCGGGTCGAGACGCATGACGATGTGGCCGCGTGGCGTGTGCGGCAGACCTTAGCGATTCCGGATGCAGACCCGGCGGCCGGGGCGCGCTAGGGGACTTGCGTGGCGCGCACGCCGGTGGCCGGGAAGTCCGTGAAGATGCCGGTGGCGCCAGCAGCGAGGGCGGCCCGGATCTCGTCCTCGGGCGTCGCGGCCCAGGCCGGCTTGTCATCGTCCCGGAAGGTCCAGGTGTGGACCGAGAGGCCAAGGGCCTTCGCCTCGGCGGCATACCCGGTCGGTGCGCCCGTCTCCGGACCCATCAGCAGCGATTTGTAGGGCCCCGCGCCCTGCGCGTAGGTGGCGATCTCGGCAAGCGGGATATTGGCCGGCGCGCCGGGCTGCCAGCCTTCGGGATAGACCAGCTGGACAAGCGGCGTTTCGATCCGCCTGCTGAGGGTCTTGAGGATTTCAGGCTCGAAACTCTGTATGAAGACGGGGGCGTCCGCGCCATCAAGGCCAGCCGCAGTGAGCGCGGCGACCAGCGCGCCCGCCATGTCGAGGCCCGCAGCGGTATGTTCGGTAGGCCATTTCGTTTCGGGGTAGAGCCCGACCACCCGGCCCCGCGCGGCGCCCTCGCGCGTCGCCAGCGCGATGATCTCATCGAATGTGGGGATCTCGTAGAGTCCGTCATAGGATTTCGAGCGGCCATCGCGGACCTGCTTCGCGCGCAGCGTTTTCAGTTCGGCGGCGGTAAAATCGAACGCCCACCAATCGGTCAGCGTTTCGCCTTCGGGTCCGGTCAGCGTCCGCTTGCGGCCCGCGAACTCCGGGCGCGCCGCGATGTCTGTCGAGTCCGACAGCCACGGATCATGCCGCGCCATCAGCACGCCGTCCGAACTCATCACGAGGTCCGGCTCGATGAAGTCAGCGCCCTGCGCGATCGCGAGGCGGTAGGCTTCGAGCGTGTGCTCCGGCCGCTCGCCGCTGGCGCCGCGATGGGCGATCACGATGACGTCCTGCGGGGTCGGCACGGCGGGCGGCGTGGCGCAGGCGGTGAGCAGGCCCAGGAAGGCGGCGATCAGGATATGGCGCATCATCAGGTCTCCAGCGGGACGCTTCTCATCGCATGCTTTTGTGACGGCTGCGTCTCGCTGCATGGGGCTTCCCGCAACGTGATGTCTGGCCTTTCCGCCCGGGCGGCGCCAGCATGCGCAAAACGGAGGAAACGGACATGGATTTCGGGCTGAAGGACAAGGTGATCTTCATTGCGGGCGCGAGCCGGGGCATTGGCTACGGCATCGCCGAGAGCTTGCTCGGCGAAGGCGCGAAAGTGGCGCTGACCGCGCGCGGGGCCGAGGCGCTGGCCGAGACGAAAGCGGAGCTGGCGAAGCGCTTCGGCGCGGACAAGGTGTGGAGCTATGCGGGGGACCTGACGCAGACCGCGCCGATCGAGGAAGCGCTGGCCAAATGCGAGGCCGAGTTCGGCCCGATCGCCGGGGCGGTGGCGAATGTGGGCCTGTCGCCGTCGCCGCTGGGGCTTGAGGTCAGCGATGACGAATGGCAGGCGGGGCTCGACCAGAACCTCAACTCGGCCTTCCGGCTGGCGCGCGGCGCCATTCCGCGCATGGCGAAGAATGGCGGCGGCAGTTTCCTGTTCATCAGCTCGATTGCCGGGCTCGGCGCCCTCGGCACGCCGCTGGACTATGGCGCAACCAAAGCGGCGGTGAACCATCTCTCGACCAGCGTGGCGCGTTTTGCGTTCGATACGAAAGTGCGCGTGAACACGATCGCGCCCGGCAACATCATCTTCCCGGGCAACAACTGGGAGAAGCAGTCCACGGGCCCGCGTGCGGAGAACTGGTGGCGCTGGATCAAGCGCGAGGTGCCGATGAAACGCTTCGGCACGCCGCAGGAGATTGGCGACACGGCGGCGTTCCTGCTGTCGGAGCGCGCGAGCTTCATCAATGGCGCGGTGCTGGCGGTGGACGGCGGGCAGACGCGGTAGGCGGTATCCGCTCGTCCCCCGCTTTCGCGAGGGGACGAACGGACCTCGACAATATAATCCGCCTGCGGACTATTGAATACCGGCGCCGACTACCGGCTTGGCGGTGATCTTCTTTTGGGCCGGGCCGAAGCAGGTGCCGCGCTTGAGGGTGATCGCGGACGGGAAGCCCGGTTTCTGGAACTTCACTTCGGCGATGCCCCAGCGTTGCCAGGCCTTGCCTTCCGCATCGACGAGGCTGGCGGCGCAGGTCGGTCCGGTATCGGCCGCTTCAACCCAGTAGCCTTGGTAAGCGCCGCGACCTTCATATTGCCCGCCCAGGCCCGGAACGAAGATATAGCCCGCCTCGAGGCCCACTTCCGGCTTGTAGCTGAGGATGGCGGTCGAGCCGGCATCGCGCTCATACACGATCTGGTTGCCGCTCGGCAGGGACCAGACTTCGTCGGCCATTGCGGAGAGCGGTGCGGCGGCGATGAGGGCGGCGGTGATGAGGGCGCGGATCATGGGTTGGGTCTCCTTCTGGGATGCGCCAGCTAACCAGCGCCAGCGGAAAATGATAGACGGATTTCGCGCGGTCAGATGACCCGCCCCTTGAGGCTTGTCAGCCAGGGCACCAGCGCAGCGTTGACGTCGGCGGGGCGTTCCTGCTGGGTCCAGTGGCCGCAGCCGGGTAGCACGACCGCCGTTTCAAGGTTCGGCACGGCCGGGCGCATTTTGCCGATGGGGTCGTCCACCATGCCGAAACCGTTGAAGGCGGGGTCCTTGTCGCCGGCGACGAAGCAGGCGGGCTGGGTAATGGTGCGGCCGCGGAAGGACGAGAGGAACTCGAAGTCCCGCGTATGGTTGCGGTAGCGGCTGATCGGGCCGAACAGGCCGGAGCGGCGGAACTCGGATTCGTAGAAGGCGAGATCGGCCTCTGTCATCCAGCCGGGCATGAGGGCGGGCACCGTGAGGCTGTCCATCAGGGTGGCGCTCGACGGCAGGCCGAGTTTCCAGTCGCCCTCCTTCGCATCGCCCGAAATGGAAAAGTAGAAGCCCTTCAGGAAAGCGGTGAGATCGGCTTCCAGTGCGGCCTCGGCCCGGCCGGGGGTGCGGAAATAGGATTGGTAGAAGAACCGGTCGCGCTCGTCGAAGACCCGTTTGATCACATCGTCGAAGGAAAATTCCGGCGCCCCGAAGAAGGGCACCGAAAGGGCGGCCACTGCCGCGATCCGGTCCGGACGGGTCAGCGCCGTGTTCCAGACCTGCGGCGCGCCCCAGTCATGGCCGATGAGGGTGAACGGCTGGCCGGGCGAGAGCGCGTCGCCGACACCGAGAATGTCGTCGATCAGTGCCTCCATCCGGTAGTCCGCCACCTCCGGCAGGCGGGACGAGCCGCCATAGCCGCGCACATCCATCGCGGCGGCGGTGAACCCGGCGGCAGCGATCGGGCCGATCTGGTGGCGCCAGGAATACCAGCTCTCGGGAAAGCCGTGCACCATCAGCACGAGCGGCCCGGTGCCTTCTAGGGCCACGCGGATCTGCGCGGCGCCGGCGTCTATGGTGCGGAATTCGGGCATGCGGTCCTCCCCCTGTTTGCCTGAAGCTGCGACAGGGCGGGCGGCGCGGCAAGCCGCTCCCACGCGGAAAGCCTTGCGGAAACTTGCGGCGCAAGGTTCACTCGCGGCGGCAAACCGAAATACAAAGGCGACTTCCATGGCCGAACTTCTCGCATCTCCCGCCTTCTGGGGATCGCTCGCGACGCTGACCTTCCTTGAAGTCGTCCTCGGCATCGACAACCTGCTCTTCATCTCCATCGCCACCGGCAAGCTCGAAGGCGCGCAGCGCAAGCAGGCGAGCCGGATCGGCATCTGGGGCGCCATGGGGCTGCGCATCATCATGCTGTCGCTGATCTTCGTGATCATCGGGCTCGACAAGGAAGCCCTGTTCAAGCTGCCGCATGATCTCGCGATGTTCTTTGCGGGCGGGGACGTTGAAGCCGCGCATCATATCGAAGAGGTGACGATCAAGGACCTGATCCTGTTCGCCGGCGGCCTTTTCCTGCTCTGGAAGGGCACGCAGGAAATCCATGCCTCGGTCGAGGGGACGCACCATGAAGAGACGACCGCGAAGACGACCTTCACCAGTGTCATCATCCAGCTGTTCGTCATCAACATCGTGTTCTCGCTGGACTCGGTGATCACCGCGATCGGGATGACGGATGTTCTCGCGGTCATGGTCGCAGCGGTGGTGTTGTCGACACTGGTCATGGCGGTGGCCGCCGATCCGCTCTCGAAGTTCATCGCCGAGCATCCGACGACGAAGATGCTGGCGCTCGCCTTCATCCTGCTGGTCGGTGTCGCGCTGGTGGCCGATGGTCTCGGCTTCCACATTCCGCGCGGGTACCTCTACTTTGCCATTGCGTTCTCGCTGGCGGTGGAGCTGCTGAATATCCAGACGCGCAAGAAGGCAGAGGCCAAGCCGAAGGTGCATTGAGTTCCGAGACCCGTCTCCCTCGAAGGAGTGCGGGCTCGGCAAGACGGGAGGAACTGAAACATGACGGCCCATCATATCAAGCTGGAGAAGCGGGACGACGGCATCGCCATCCTGACCATCGACCGCGCCGAGAAGCGCAATGCGATGACCTACGCGATGTTGTTCGCCTTCATCGAGAAGGTGCGCGAGGTTTCCGCAGACGATGCGGTCCGTGTGCTGATCGTCACGGGCTCGGGCGGGGCCTTCTGCGCGGGCACTGACCTCGCGGACCTCTCGACGATCCCGGGCGAGACACGCGGCGTGCGCGGCGAGGCGCATGAGGGCGATGTCTGGTGGCCGCTGGTGGCGTGTCCGAAGCCGGTGATCGGCGCGATTGATGGCTACGCCGTGGGCATGGGCGCGGAATTCTCCAGCCAGTGCGACGTGCGCATCGTCACGAACCGCGCGCGCTTTGCCTGGAACTTCGCGCACCGCGGCCTTGTGCCGGACACCGGCGCGGGCAGCTGGATCCTGCCGCGCCTGATCGGGCACAGCCGCGCGCTGCGGCTTTTGTACTCCGGCGCGTTCCTTGAGGCGGCGGAAGCGAAAGAGATGGGCTACGCCAACGAGGTTGTCGCCCCCGAAGCGCTGATGGAGACGGCCCTCGCCGAGGCGCGGCGCTACCTCAATTCTTCGCCCTTCTCGATCCGCCACATGAAGGCGCTCGTCTATGAAGGCCTCGCGCGCGAACTCCCGGACCACATGAAAGCGCACGTCACCGCGCTGGCCGCCTGCTTCAAGTCGGCCGATCACAAGGAAGGTGTGGCCTCCTTCCTCGAGAAACGGCCCGCAAAGTTCGTGGGGGCCTGAAAAGGCAAATCAACGAAGGAGCTTCAAATGACCAAGCCGCCCGTTGCCGGACAAGGAACACCCGCCGATCCCTGGCAGCTGAAGACGCCGCCATTGACCTCCGACTTCACGATGCACCGCGACGTACGAGACGGGAAGGACGTGCTGGTCTGCACGGTCGGCAAGACAGTCCTCCTCTATGACGCGCGCTGCTTGCAGGACCTGCATGCCATGCTGAAAGCGCACGGCGACTGGATGGAGCTCGGCTCGGCAGACGAGCAGAAGGACGCCAAGGATGGCACGGTCGAGGCCTGGGGGCGGTCTGCAGACAATCCGGTCGGTGGTTGGTACGGCCTCAAGAAAGGCCTGCGCGGCCGGTTCGGCATGTATGTGCCGCCCCTGATGGAGGCCCTCAGCCTTGCCGAAGTTGAACATAATCCGCGCGGCAATCGGATGCGCGCGATCTGAACGCCGACTGGGCTGTGCTCGATCAACCCATCACGTACGCGTTCAGCTTGTTGCCATCCGGGTCGCGGAAATAGCCTGCATAGAACGTCTCGCCGCGCGGACCCGGCGGGCCTTCATCCGTGCCGCCGAGGCTCATCGCGAGATGATAGATCCGGTCGACCTGCGCCTTGTCCTTCGCCTCCAGCGCCACCATCACGCCGTTGCCGACGCTCATCGGGTTGCCGTCATGCGGGTAGCACACGGCGACGCCTGCCGCGCCGCCCGGAGCGCCCCAGGCAATGAATTTCTCCATCGTGAACATGCGCGGCGTGCCGAGTTCAGCGGCAATCGCGTCATAAAATGTTGCGGCGCGCGCGAGGTCCCGCACGCCCAGGGTGACGTATCCGATCATGTTTGAGTCCTTCTTGTCTTTAAAGAACAAAAGCAGAACTTATTGGGCTTGTCGAGCGGATTTTTTCCTTCCATTTGACGCGGGCATGGCGGCAGGCTTCAACTGCCTGGACCAATCAAGGAAACGCCGATGACCCTCCCCAATGCCTACACGATCAAGGTTCACCAGACCGGCGGGCCCGAAGTGCTGACGATTGAGGCCGCGCCGCCGCGCGCGCCGGGGCCGGGCGAAGTGCTCGTGCGCCAGACGGCCGTCGGCGTGAACTTCATCGACATCTATTTCCGCACCGGGCTCTACCCGATGCCGCTGCCCTATGTTCCGGGTACGGAAGGTGCGGGAATTGTCGAGGAAGTCGGCGAGGGCGTCACGAACGTGGGCCCGGGCGACCGCGTCGCCTACATGGGGCGCGGCACCTATGCCTCGCACTATACCGGCCCCGCGAACGCCGTGGTGCCGCTTCCCGCCGGGATCAGCGACGAGGAAGCCGCCGCCGTCCTGCTGAAGGGCTTGACGGCCCGGATGCTGCTCGAGGAAATCCGTCCCCTGCAGAAGGGCGAGACGGCCCTGATCTGGGCGCCCGTCGGCGGCGTCGGCACGCTGCTGACGCCCTGGGCAAAGCATATCGGCGCACGCGTCATCGCGGTCACGTCCAGCGCGGAGAAGGCCGCAAAGGCGAAAGCGCTCGGCGCTGATGAGGTGATTGTCGGCTATGACGACGTCGCCAAACAGGTCCGTGCCCTGACCGGTGGCAAGGGCGTTGACGTGGTCTATGATAGCGTCGGCAAGGTCTCCGCCGAAGCCTCCCTGTCGAGCCTCAAGGGGCGCGGATGGTTCATCACCTATGGCAATGCGTCCGGCGCCGCCGACCCCATCCCGCCGGGAAGATTGTCCGCTGGCGGATCACTCGTGATGACGCGGCCAACGCTGTTCAACTTCACCGACACGCCCGAGTCCCTCGCGCGCGGCGCCCGGCGGTTGTTCAGTCTGCTCGAAACGGGTGTGCTGACGGCCGACATCGGCGCGCGCTTCGCCCTGAAGGATGCGGGCGCAGCGCACACGGCCCTCGCCAGCGGCACCACGTCCGGCGCGACGCTCCTCATCCCGTGATCCTCACACCCCTCGCGCATGCACTGTCGATTGCCGGTCACCCCGTCCTCCTGATGCCACTGGCGGCGGGTCTCGCCGCCGCGAGCAGTGGTCAGTCGCCGGATCTCGCGCGCACGGTTATTCTGGCCACCGGCGCCGTCGTCGCGGCGGTGGTGGTGTTCAGCGCCGTTCAGGTCGCGCGCGGCGCCTGGGCGGACAGCGATGCCTCGATCCCCGAGGAGCGCAGCCAGTTGAACATGTTCCTTCTGGCGCTCCTCGCCGCCGCAACCGGCTGGGCCGTCTGGAGCGGACAGCCGCCGGCTTTGACCGCTGGCCTGGGCCTCGCCGCCGCCATCCTCGCTATCGCGCTCGCATCGTCCCGTTGGCTGAAGCTCTCGCTGCATGTGGCGTTCGAGATTTTTGCCGCGGCGCTGTTTTGGCCGGACGAGCGACTGGTCCTCGCCGGACTGGCGCTGGCCGGCCTGATCGCCTGGGCGCGGCTGCATCTTGGCCGGCATGTCATTGCGGATGTTGTGGCGGGCGCGCTCACCGGGGCGTCGGCGGGCGCCGGCCTCCAGTTTTTCCTCTCCGCTTCCTAGTCTCGCCGCATTCCGGAGGGAGTCTCGGCGAATCACGGGGAGACTCACATGAAGGCATTCTGGATCGTTTTGCTGGTCGCCGGCATCGGCGCCTGCGCGCACCACGCGGCGGGGCCTGCGACCCTCGCGGAGCTGCACGCCGCGCATGACTGGCAGCACGAAGACGGCGAAGCGCTGGACAAGGCGATGTCGCGCCAGGCGGACCGGCTCGCGAAAGGCGCCAGTCGCGCCGCCGCCATCGCGCAGCTGGGTGAGGCCGACTACACCTGCCTCTACGGCGAGGCACACGAGGATTATCCGGAGCCCGCCGCCGTCTGCGCGCGCAGCTTCGCCACGCGGGCCTGCCAGATGGACTGGGAAGTCGTGATCACCAGCGATCCCGCCCGACCAGACAGCATTGATTCGGCGGGCGGAGAATTCCGCCGCGATTGTGTGGGGCTCGACCGCGACTGGCCGGAGCCCATCAAATCCGCCATCGATGACCAACTGGCCCCCGGGCCGGAGCTGCCCACCCAGCCGAACTGACCGCGGCAACCTGTCCGCGACTTAATCTGCGGGCTGTGCCCGCCCGGTAGACGGGCAGGCCATGACCGGTAGTTTGCGCCCCGGACTGAAAAAGGATTCTGCCCATGCTGCGTTGGATGACAGCGGCCCTCCTGTTGGCCGCCTGGGCGCCTGTCGCGCTGGCGGGAACCGCGGCAGGCGACGCCGCGCTCAAAGCCGCCATGAAAAGCTTCTTCGTCGTGGTGCCCGCCGATGCCGCGACCGGCAAGCCGGTGGCCGAAGTGCGCGGCAATGCCGATGGCACGGACAAGCAGACGGTCGTCGTCGCCTTCATCGACGCGGCCGACGCGGCGGCTGAAATGAAAGTCGCAGGCCTCAGCACCAGCAGCGAAGGCCGGCTCGTCAACGGCGCGGAACTCGTCGGCCTGACGGACGGCGAGGTGATCTGGCGCACGAGCAAGTCGAACGCCGACATCGTCAACACGGCGCCCACGGTACCGCCCGTCTTCTACATCACGAATGCCGCCGGCGAGTCCCTGACCCAGACGATCAACGGGCAGGAGAAGGTGCTGTTCTACCTCGACGCCGTCGCGGCCGACGAAGCGCGGGTCGCCATCCAGAACGGCCTGTCAGCGGCGCGCAAGCCCGCGAACCTGTCCATCGTCGCGGCAGATTTCGCCGGCCTCGTCGAAGGCGTGCAGGCGGGCAAGGTCAAGAATGCCCATTTCGTCGCCTCTCCCTCCGTCGTGCGCTGGGCCAGCCAGTGGGACAAGGGCACGCGCCTGATCAAGGATTACAAGCCCCCGGCGGATTGACGGCGGGCCGATTTTTGGTCACCCGGCAAAAGGACAAGGTCGTCCGCCGGAGCAGACTGAATGGCGTTGAAGATTGCCAACCGCGAGGCGCGCCGGCTGTGGCTGGACGCGCAGGGCCTCTCGGCGCCGCCGACCGGCCCGGTGGACCTGGCCGGCACCATCCGCAAGCTCGGCTTCGTGCAGCTGGACACGATCCGCGTCGTCGCCCGCGCCCACGACCACATCCTCTGGAGCCGCAACCAGAACTACCGCGAGCCGATGCTGGAGGCCTGCCTCGCCCGTGACCGCCACGTGTTCGAACATTTCACGCATGACGCCTCGCTGATCCCGATGGAGTTCTATCCCATGTGGCGGCGCCAGTTCCGCCGCATGGAGGAGAAAGTCCGCGGCTGGGAATGGCATCGCGGCATGCTGGACGAGGCAGGCCGCGCCGCCATCCGTGCACGGATCGAATCCGAAGGCCCGCTCAGCACCAAAGCCTTCGATACGAAGATCGAAGGCAAACGCGAAATGTGGCGTCGCCCGCCGCACAAGCTGGCGCTCGATTACATGTGGTATGCGGGCGAACTCTCCACCTCGCACCGCGAAGGCTTCACCAAGTTCTATGACCTGACCGAGCGGGTGATCCCCAAGGCCGTGCGCAAGCCGGCGCATGCGGACGACGCGCAGGTGGACTGGCTCTGCCGCGAAGCGCTCGCCCGCCTCGCCTTTGGCACGCCCGGGGATATCCAGCGCTTCTGGGCCGCCGCGGAGCTTGCCGAGGTCAAGGCCTGGACCGAAGCGAATGCCGCCGCGCTCGTGCCTGTCGAGATCGAGTCGTCTCGCGGCGAGTGGACGGCGGCGCTCGCCCTCCCGGACATCGAGGCGCGGCTCGCCGCCGTGCCATCGCCCGCGCCGCGCCTGCGCCTGCTCAACCCCTTCGACCCCGTGATCCGCGACCGAAACCGCCTGACGCGCCTTTTCGGCTTCGACTACCGGATCGAGATCTTCGTGCCCGAAGCCAAGCGCCAATGGGGCTATTACGTCTACCCGCTGCTCGAGGGCGACCGCTTCGTCGGCCGCATCGAAGTGAAGTCCGACCGCCAGGCGGGCGAACTCAGCGTCCACAAGTTCTGGCCGGAGCCCGGCGTGAAATGGACCGACGCGCGCCAGTCCAAACTCGAAGCCGAACTCGGCCGCCTCGCGCGCCTGGTCGGGGCGGACGAGGTCGTCTGGCGCCCGCAATAGCGGCAGCGACGGCGTTAAATGCGGCGGCCCGCGAGATTTGCGCTTCGCCGCAGCGATCGCGGCCCCATATAAGGAAGGCGCACCTCGCCGCCCGGGTTCCCGATGATGTTCACACCTGAAAACCTTGTCGCGCTGGCGCTGTTCGTGCTTGCCAACCTCGCCGCCGCCTCCAGCGGGGCCTTCTTCCGCCCGGGCGCCTGGTACGCGGCGCTGGCCAAGCCGCCCTGGACGCCGCCGAACTGGGCCTTCCCGGTCGTCTGGTCGATCCTTTTCGTGCTCAACGCCGTTGCTGGCTGGTTGGTCTGGATCACCGCCGGGGCCGCCGCCACCGGTCCGCTCGCGCTCTACGGCGTCAGCTTGTTGATCAATGCCAGCTGGTCGGCCGTGTTCTTCGGCGCACGCCGCATGGGGCTGGGCTTCGTCGTGGTGGTTATGCTCTGGCTGTCGATCGCCGCCGTCATGGCCGCCTTCGCACCGGCAAGCCCTGTCGCAGCGGGTCTGATCGCGCCTTATCTCGTGTGGGTGACGATCGCGGCGGCGCTGAACCTGAGGGTCTGGCAGCTCAATCCCGCCGCCCGCGTGCCGGCCTGATCGGCGCTATCTCGTATACCCGAGACGCTGGGCGGCCGCTTCGGCGTCCCAATAGGCTTCCTGCCGGTCAACGCTCCAGTAGCGCAGCGCGCCAAGCGGGATAGACCGGCCGGTCACGGCGCAGGTCACGAAGCTGCCCGACGACAGGATTTCGTAATCGTTGTCGCCATAGCGAAGGCGGGCTTCCCCGCCAGAATTTCCGGACCGTGTGAGCATGCCGGAACCTATGCCTGAGACGCGCCGGAAAGAAAAGATGGCCGGGAAAAAGTTTCTGCTTTGTTCTCCGGAACAAATAGTGTACACGAACACTCAGCATGGCAACCGGGGGCCTTGCCAAACCGGCCCCCATAGTAGACCTAAGTGGAGACGACGAATGACCAAGACCGCTCTTGCTCTCGTGCATAAGGAAACCGGCGTGGACAAACAAAAAGCTCTCGAAACGGCGCTCGGGAACATCGAACGCTCCTTCGGCAAGGGCTCGGTCATGCGCCTCGGTGACAAGAAATCGATGGATATCGAGGCGGTGTCGACCGGCTCGCTGGGCCTCGATATCGCGCTTGGCATCGGCGGCCTTCCGAAGGGCCGGATCATCGAGATTTTCGGGCCAGAAAGCTCGGGCAAGACGACGCTGGCCCTCCATTGCGTCGCCGAAGCGCAGAAGAATGGCGGCGTGTGCGCCTTCATCGACGCCGAGCATGCGCTCGATCCCGTCTATGCTGGCAAGCTGGGCGTGGATCTCGACGATCTGCTCGTCTCACAGCCCGATTCGGGCGAGCAGGCGCTCGAGATCGCCGATACGCTGGTGCGTTCCGGCGCGGTGGACCTTCTGGTCATCGACTCGGTGGCCGCCCTCACTCCGCGCGCCGAACTTGAAGGCGAGATGGGCGACCAGCTCCCCGGCCTGCAGGCCCGCCTGATGAGCCAGGCCCTGCGCAAGCTCACGGGCTCGATCTCCAAGTCGAAGTGCATGGTGATCTTCATCAACCAGATCCGCATGAAGATCGGCGTGATGTTCGGCAACCCCGAAACGACGACCGGCGGTAACGCGCTCAAGTTCTACGCCTCGGTGCGCCTCGATATCCGCCGGATCGGCCAGATCAAGGAACGCGAAGAGGTGATCGGCAACCAGACGCGCGTGAAAGTGGTCAAGAACAAGGTGGCGCCGCCGTTCCGGCAGGTCGAGTTCGACATTCTCTACGGCGAAGGCATCTCGAAGTCAGGGGAACTCGTCGATCTCGGGGTGAAGGCCAACGTGGTCGAAAAGTCGGGCTCCTGGTACTCCTATAACGGCGAACGCATCGGGCAGGGCCGTGAAAAGGCGCGCCAGTTCCTCAAGGATAACCTGCCAATCGCCAACGAGATCGAAGATGCGATCCGCCGCAATGCGGGATTGCTCGCCGAAGAGCTGCTGGCCGCCGGGATGAGTACGCCCGGTGAAGACGAAGAACCCGACGCCGCGGAGGCCTGATCTTCGCCTCGGCCGTTCGCGGCCAGGCGGGCTAAACCGGCAGGAGCGCGAGGCGCTCCCGGCCAATCAAGCTTCCGGTCCAGCGATCTCCGGGCCGGAAGAATCCCCTTTGTGGCCCGCCTTGTCTTGGCGGGCTGCAAAGGGGCCTTTATATCGCCTCTGTAATCCGTCGCGCGCCTCGGCTAAGGCGGGCGATTAAATTCGTTATGAATTGGCAAGGACCAGAAGCGGCAGATGCACGGCGTAAACGAGATCCGGGAAACTTTCCTCAGCAGCTTCGAGAAGCAGGGCCATGTGCGCCGGGCTTCGGCGCCGCTTGTGCCGCAGAATGATCCGACGCTGCTGTTCGTGAACGCCGGCATGGTGCCGTTCAAGAACATCTTCACCGGCGTTGAGGCGCCGTTCGCGCCGCGTGCGGTCTCGTCGCAGAAATGCGTGCGCGCCGGCGGCAAGCACAATGACCTCGACAATGTCGGCTACACCGCCCGCCATCACACCTTCTTCGAAATGCTGGGGAATTTCTCCTTCGGCGACTATTTCAAGGATGAAGCGGTCCGCCTCGCCTGGGAGCTGATCACCAAGGATTACGGCCTCGACCCGAAACGCCTGCTGGTCACCGTCTACGCAGAAGACGAAGAGGCCGCCGGGATCTGGAAGAAAGTCGCAGGACTCAGCGATTCGAAGATCATCCGGATCCCGACGAGCGACAATTTCTGGTCGATGGGCGATACCGGCCCCTGCGGGCCCTGTTCGGAAATCTTCTTCGACCACGGCGACAAGGTCGCCGGCGGCCCGCCCGGCAGCGCCGATCAGGACGGCGACCGGTTCATCGAGATCTGGAACCTCGTCTTCATGCAGTTCGAGCAGCATGAAGGCGGCAAGCGCACCAGCCTGCCCAAGCCCTCGATCGATACCGGCATGGGCCTTGAGCGCATCGCCGCTGTCCTGCAGGGCAAGCACAACAATTACGAGACCGACCTCTTCCGTACGCTGATTTCCGCGGAAGAAGACGTGTACGGACAGAAAGCGCAAGGCGAGCAGACCGCCTCCTTCCGCGTGATCGCCGATCACCTGCGCACCTCCGCCTTCCTCGTCGCCGACGGCGTGCTGCCCTCCAACGAAGGGCGCGGCTATGTCCTGCGCCGCATCATGCGGCGCGCCATGCGCCACGGCCACATGCTCGGCGCGCGCGAGCCGCTGATGCACAAGCTCGTGTCGGCGCTCGTCGCCGAGATGGGCACGGCCTATCCCGAACTCGTCCGGGCCCGGAAGGCCATCGAGGCCGCCATCGAGCAGGAGGAGGCCCGCTTCCAGCGCACGCTCGGCAATGGTCTCGCCCTGCTCGACAAGGCGGTCGCAGACCTGCCGGCCGGTCAGGCGCTGCCTGGCGACGTGGCCTTCCGCCTCTCCGACACGTTCGGCTTCCCGCTGGACCTGACGCAGGACATCCTGCGCGGGCGCGGCCTCGAAGTGGACGTGGCCGGGTTCGAAGCCGCCCTCGATGTTCAGCGCGAGTCCAGCCGGGCCGCCGGGTTCTCTTCGGGTGATCAGGCAACGGATGAAATCTGGTTTGATGTTCGCGCCCGCCTCGGCGCTACGAAGTTCACCGGCTATGCCGGAACGTCCGGGGACGGAAAACTCATCGCCATCGCCGCGGGCGGCGTCCTGACGGACACGCTGGCGCCCGGTGCCGCAGAACTCGTGTTCGATGCGACGCCGTTCTATGCCGAATCCGGCGGCCAGGCCGGCGATCACGGCGAAATCGCCTTCGAAGGCGGCGCGCGCTTCATCGTGCGCGACGTGCAGAAACGCGCGGGCGACGTGCATGTCCACATGGGCGAGCTGGTCTCCGGCAGCGTCAAGACCGGCGCCAGGGCGCAGCTCAAGGTCGACGCTATCCGCCGCCGCCAGGTCATGGCGAACCACTCGGCCACCCACCTGATGCACGCCGCGCTGCGCAAGGTGCTCGGCGAGCACGTCACGCAGAAGGGCTCGCTCGTCGAGGCCGACCGCCTGCGCTTTGACTTCTCGCACGGCGCGCCCGTCACGTCCGCGCAGCTCGAAGCCATCGAGGACGAGGTCAACGCCCAGATCCGCGCCAACGTCGAAACCGGTATCAAGGTGACCAGCCCGGACAAGGCCATCGAAGCCGGCGCGCTCGCATTGTTCGGCGAGAAGTACGGCGATGAAGTCCGTGTGCTGTCGATCGGCGC